>DATGEF010000704.1:0-11822 GCA_035310405.1 Chloroflexia bacterium
GTCACCCACCGGTCACCCACGGTCGGTCAGGCCCGAGTCCCCCGCCAGCGCGGTCAGTCTCCTCCACCACCTCCACCCCTAAAGGGGGTGGAGGTGGTGGAGGAGGACCGACCTGGACCATGGGGCGGGCCGCCAGCCCATTGCAGCCGGCCAGGGGGGATGCTATAATGAGCGTACCCCCGCCCCCAGCACCCGCCGGCCTCGCCGGGTGCGCGTGGGGGGTCGCCGCGGATGCGAGGTGCCGGGTGAGCGATCCTACAGTGTGTTGCACGCTTTAGCGCGGGAGGCGCTCATGGAGGAGAAAGCGACCCCACTCCGCCTGTTACTCGTGGAGGACTCGGCGGACGACGCCGCCTTGCTGCTGCGCGAAGTGCGCCTGGGGGGCTATGCCTTAACGACCGAGCGGGTGGATCAGGCGGCCGCGATGCGCGAGGCGCTGAGCCGGCAGCCCTGGGACCTGATCATCGCCGATTACGTCTTACCGCGCTTCAGCGCATTGGCCGCGCTCGAAATCGCCCACCAGTCCGGCCTCGACCTGCCGTTCATTATCGTCTCGGGGGTCGTCGGCGAGGAAACCGCGGTTACGGCGCTGAAGGCGGGCGCCCATGATTTCATCCTCAAGAGCCACACCGCGCGCCTGCTGCCGGCCATCGCGCGCGAGCTGCGCGAGGCCCAGGAGCGCCGGGCCCGCCGCGCGGCCGAGCAGGCCCTGCAGGACCAGCAGCAGCGGGTGCAGGCGCTGATCGAGCACGCCTCCGATCTGATCCTGGTCCTCGACCCGACCGGCGTGATCACCTATACCAGCCCCTCGACAGAGCGCGTCGTCGGCTACGCCCCGGCGGCGCTGGTCGGCCGGCCCCTCGCCGCCTTCCTGCCACCCCACGAGTGGGATGAGTTCGTCGAGTTGCTGGCCTACCTGCAGCAGTATCCCCGGGTGCTGCCCGGCATGGCCTTCCAGTTCCAGCACCACGACACGAGCTGGCGCGTACTCGACGCGGTGGTCAATAACCTGCTGGATAACCCCTTCGTGCAAGGCATCGTGGTCAACGCCCGGGACAACACGGATCGCACGCGCGCGGAAGAGCAACGCCAGCGCCAGCTCGCGCGCATCGCCTCCCTGCGCATGGTCGATATGACGATCAGCGCCAGCCTGGATCTGCGGGTCACCCTCAGCGTCGTGCTGGAGCAGGTCCTCGGGCAGCTGGCGGTGGACGCGGCGGCGGTGCTGCTGCTCGACGCGCGCACGCAAACCCTGGCCTACACGGCCGAGCGCGGCTTCCCGCATAGCGCCGGCGGGGGGCTAATGGTGCGGCTCACCGAAAGCACCGCCGGGCGCGCCGTGCTGGAGCGCCGCATCATCCGCATCCCGAACCTGGCCCTGGCCGAGGATCTGGCCCATTCGCCGCTGCTGGAGCACGCCGACATGGTCGCCTATTACGGCGTGCCGCTGATCGCCAAGGGCCAGGTCAAGGGGGTGCTGGAGCTCTTCCACCGCGCGCCGCTGGAGCCCGACGCCGAGTGGTTCGACTTTCTGGAAACCCTGGCCGGGCAGACCGCCCTGGCCGTCGACAACGCGGGGCTGTTCGACGATCTCCAGCGCTCCAACCTGGAGCTGGCCCTGGCCTACGATACCACCCTGGAGGGCTGGTCGCGCGCCCTCGATCTGCGCGACGAAGAAACCGAGGGCCACTCGCGCCGCGTCACCGACGTGACCCTGCGCCTGGCCCGCACGCTGGGGGTCGCCTCGGACGATCTCGTCCATATGCGGCGCGGCGCCCTGCTGCACGATATCGGCAAGATGGGCATCCCCGACTCGATCCTGCTCAAGCCCGGCCCGCTGACCGAGGACGAGTGGGCGACCATGCGCAACCACCCGATCTACGCCTACGAGCTGCTGGCCCCGATCAGTTTCCTGCGCCCGGCGCTCGACATCCCCTATTGCCACCATGAGCGCTGGGACGGCGGCGGCTATCCGCGCGGCTTGAAGGGGGTGCAGATCCCGGATGCGGCGCGGATCTTCGCCGTGGTCGACGTCTGGGATGCCCTGCGCTCGCGCCGCCGCTACCGCCCGCCCTGGCCCGAGCACGAGGTCCGCCGCCACCTGCGCGCCCTGAGCGGCACCCACTTCGAGCCCCGCGTGGTCGAATCCTTCCTCAACCTCAGCCTGTGACCAAGGGAGGACACCACGGTGCGCATTCCTGTTGTCCCTACTGTAGTGATTACCCTCCTCCTAATCGCACTTATCGTAGTAACTGCCTGTGATGAGCTCCAAGAGTCCATTACCCCCGGTGTCAGCAGCGCCCCTGCGACTCCGATCCCTTCCGTATTGGCGCCGGTTAGTGCTAGCGATTCGCTGGTCGCCGCGAAAGCAACCACCACAGTACGCGCAACGCTGAGCCCAACCCCGGCGCTTACGGCGCCGGGCATGGGATCTCCTACGCAGACCCCGCCCGCGCCGCCCACGGGCGCAATCGCGTCCGGGCCTATTCCGACATGGACCCTGCCCTCCCTGGTGGACCGGGCAGCAGGTATTGCCGAAGTACAGCCCGTACCGAGTCATCCCGCCAAGGCCACGAGTTGGGTGCAGGCGCACGTCGTGCGCTGGCTGAAACGCCCAGATTATCTTGAGGGGTTCGGCAAGGACGCGATCCTGCCGCTCGAAACCACGGCGTTGGATACGATTGGAATATTCGTGGCGCCTGCCGAGCGGGCGCGGTTAACCGATGGGGCGGATCGCTACCTGCTCTTCTTAAAGACCGGTACGCCGACAGGGGGGTGGTGCGCGGCCTTCCCGGATTTTTACACCCTGCTGGACGGAGCCGCAGGAATATTCCCGATCCGGCCGGGGCGTATGGTAACGCCGGAACGGCCCTGGATAAACGGCCAACGCAGCGACCGCTTTGGGGCACAAGTGGGCGCCTTGGTACCGACGGACCCCGGGCCGACTCCAGCCCCCGCGGCGACCTTTGCTAGCCTGGTGGCGCGCGCACGGCGGGCCCAATATATCGCGGACGTGGCGATCGGGGGCACATATGGATCGGGGGGCAATCGGTTCTACGAGGTCAAGGTACGCAAATGGTACAAGAAACCACCCGACTTTGCGGGCGACCGACTCACCATGTCGGGGGACACCTGTGGGGCGCGTCGGGCCGAGTTGGGTAGCGAGCATTATATTGTGTTCCTGCCCATCGAGGATGACTGGCAGGAATCGATCTATGGGGTCAGCGGCAGCCAGATAGATTTTGGGGGATTAGGACGATACTGGGGCTGGACCCTCGCGCGGTTTGAGGACGAGTTACAGGCAGCCATAACAACCACGCCATAAGGCCGCCCCAGAAAATAGTCCAGCAACGCTGGTGGGGGCTGCAGCGGCGGGGCTTGCCCCGCCTGGTGGGCCACCTCACCCGCTCCCCACCAGGCGGGGCAAGCCCCACCGCTACACGGGGTGGCCGCCAACCTGTTGCAAACTTACGCTCCTGAATAGCGGAGGCGGGCATGGCGCAGCAAGACTATGTGTGGCATCGTTCTCAGAAATAAAAATTAGCAAAGATATTAAAGAATTTGTCATTCTGAGCGCAGCGAAGAATCCGTTGCCTCGCGGATCGGATCGGGGGCGGCGGGCCCGGTCCCGTGCCGCCCGGGCGTGACCGCCCTGATCACGCCGTTGGGGACGCGGGCACACGCTCCAGCGGATTCTTCGTTGCGCTCAGAATGACAGATCTTATGCTTTCTGCTAATAAAACACACCATCTTAACATTAATGGGACTCCCTGGGCAAGCCCCGCCCCGATAGCCACTGCCCAAAAGGGCCAAGATAATGATGGAGTGTAAATTGATGAAAAACACAACCCGCTGGATAACGGCGATTTCGCTGCTCTGCACCTTGGGCATCACGTTACAGCCGCGGAATGCCTATGCGTGTTCGTGTGCGCCCCCTCCGCCGCTGGCGGAGGATTTCCGCGGGGCTGCTGCGGTCTTCAGCGGTACGGTGCGGGCTATTCAGGTAACCGGCCATAGTCCGGACAACTCTACGGCACAAGCCCGCCCTTTCCTTGACCCCACCGCTGTTGTCTTGGATGTGACAGCTGCCTGGAAGGGAGTCCATCAAGCGCAAGTGGTCGTGCATACAGGTGGCTTGGGTATCGGTTGTGGATTTGAATTCCAGAGCGGGCAAACCTATCTGGTTTTTGCGTATCAACAGGGGGCGGAGCTTAGTACCGCGCTATGTACCCGGACAGCCGATCTGTCGACTGCCGCGGCCGATCTACAGTGGTTAGGCCGCAGCCAGGCACCAACAGGACCCGGCGTACCCGCCGCAGGCGATCCCTGCCGCGAGCCCCATATGCTGTTTGCTTATCTGGGGGTGGCTATTGGCGTATGGCTAATCGGTCTGGGGCTGCGCGGCTGGAACCGTCTATGCCATTAAGAATCAGAGCGGCACTCTATTTTAGCATCCTCATAGTGCTAGCGGCGTGCCAGATCCTGCGGGTTAGCCCACCGATGAGCACCCAGAATCCCCCACTGTATCCGGGGGCTACCGACGTCCGGAATGAGGATGTCACGAAAACCCAGGCGGTGCCCCAAAGACATATCTCCTTCCAGGTGGATGCTGCCCAGCAATCTACCGCTAGGTAGGGTTCAGGCGAAGACCCGCGATCTTCCACGCGTTACCCACCTGGCGCAGGCTGAGATGCACCATGCCTTTTCGGCCGTCCGCGTAAGTCAGGGAGCCATCCAGGTAACCCACACCGTTGCGGATGCTCCGCCCCGTCCAGTTCCACTGGGCTGGCGGGTTACCGTGGAACATCGTTTCCAGGCCACCTACGCTGCCCACTTGCTGCGCCAGATAACCCACGTCCGGGATTCCGCCTCCATCCGGGCCGCGCCGGCGGGCGAAACCAGCTTGCTGAACAGTTTCTGCGTCCCCCGCGTCGGCTGATTCCTCACGCCGCCACCTCCTATTGCGCCCCCGTGCTCCGCGGGTAGATCAGCAGCTGGGTGCAGCGGAAGAGGGCGATCAGGCGCTCGGTGCCGGCGTCCAGCACGCGGGCGTCCCAGACCTGGGTGGTCCGGCCGCCGTGGACCAGTGTCGCTTCACAACTAATGGTGCCCTCGCGCACCGTGCCCAGGAAGTTGCTCTTCAGCTCTAGCGTGGTGAAGCCCGTGGCACCCGGCGGCAGTTGCAGGATACAGCCGTAGCCACAGGTGGTGTCGGCGAGTGCGATGACCGTGGCGGCGTGCAGGTAGCCGTTGGGCGCCAGCAGGGCCTGCCGGACGGTCAGCTGGCTCGCCAGCGTATTCGGGCCGCCGTCCAGGATCTCGATGCCGATCAGGCCGGGCAGATAGTCCTGGCCAAAAGTGTTGAGCTGGTCTAAGGTAATCATGGGGCTGGGGTCTCCTGGAGGATGGGGTGCGCGTGGTGGAACCCCGTGGCCTCCTGATAGGCGTGGGCCACCGCGAGCGCGGTGGCTTCGCCGTCGAGCGGGCCGGTAAAGGTGATGCTGTTCCAGGCGCCGTCCGGGGTGCGGCCGTTGGGCACGACGACCGCCGGGTGGCCGGTCAGGTTGGTCAGCAGCAGGTTGTGGCCGCCGAAGGACGGGGCCACGTAGACGTCGATTAAGTCGAACAGCGCGGCCATCTCCTGCATCAGGAGCGTCCGGACGCGGTTGGCCTGGATGTACTCCACCGCCGGGATCAGCCGCGCCTCGCGCAGGACGTTCGGCCAGGCATCCGCCTCCTGGCGCACCAGCAGGTCGTCGCGGTCGCTGCGCGTCAGCTCGTCGAAGGCGGCCGCGGCTTCCGCACTCAGGATGAAAGAGAGGGCCGCGATCGGGTAGTCGGGCAGCGCGATAGGCTGCAGAACCGCGCCGAGCGCGCGCAGCCGATCCAGCATCTGGGCGTCGAGCGCCTGGCCGTCGTGTTCTTCGGCAAAGGCGCTGGCGACGTAGCCGATCCGCAGATCGCGCAGATCGCGGGCGGGGTCCCAGGCGAACGGGGCGTCGACGACCGTGCGGTCCTGACCATCCGGGCCCGAGATAGCGGCGAACACGAGCGCGCAATCGGCGACCGTGCGGGCGACCGGCCCGATCTTGTCCATGCTCCAGGCGAGGGCCATGGCGCCCTGGCGGCTGACGCGGCCAAAGGTCGGCCGCAGGCCTGTCACGCCACAGCGCGTGCAGGGCGAGACGATCGAGCCCCAGGTCTCGGTGCCGAGGGCGAAGCCGACCAGCCCGGCCGCCGTGGCCGCCGCGGACCCGGCCGAGGAGCCGCTGGCGCCGGCCGCCAGATCCCAGGGGTTGCGGGTCGTCCCGCCAAACCAGACATCGCCCCAGGCCAACTCGCCGACGCTCAGCTTGGCCACGAGCACCGCGCCCGCCGCGTCCAGCCGCGCGACCACGGTGGCGTCGCGGTCGGGCACCTGGTCCTGGTAGGGAGCCGCGCCCCAGGTGGTCCGAATCCCGCGCGTGGCGAGCAGGTCTTTGGCCCCCCAGGGGATGCCGTGCAGGGGGCCGCGGTCGTGGCCCGTGGCCAGCTCGGCATCGGCCTGCCGGGCCTGGGCCAGCGCGCGCTCGGCAGTGAGCGTCACCACGCAATGGAGCAGCGGGCCGTAGCGTTGCAGGCGCCGCAGATACATCTCGGTCAACGCCACGGAGCTGACCCGGCCGGTACGGAGCAGGGCGGCCAGCTGCGTCACGGGCGCGAAGGCCAGCTCCTCCAGATCGGCCGGCACCGGGATGGGCGCCGCGCTCGGGACGGCAGTCGCGGCCGCGGGGGGCGGCGGGCGTGGGGTGCCGGGCAACCGGGGGTCGAACACGAACGCCGGCGGCAGCGCATTCGGCAGCGGGACGGCGCGGATCTGGGCGTAGGCGGCCCGCTTCTCCTCCAAGCCTTCCAGCATCAGGGCCTGCTCGGCGTCCGTGAAGGCCAGGCCGGCTACGGCGGCGGCGGCCGCGACCTGCGCCCCCGTCAGCGCCGGGGGGGTACTCGCCGCCGCGGTGGGCGGCGGGCTCTCTTCGCTGGCGTCGGCCATCGGCGTTTGCACCTCCTGTAGCACCCCAGCGGTCGTGACTGATCAGGTCGCCGGCAGGGTAATCACGAACTCGCTGCCCTGGCCGGGCACACTCTGCACGGTGATCGTGCCGCCGTGCGCGCTCACGACCTCGCGCACGATGGCCAGGCCGAGGCCGCTGCCCTGGCCCTGGGGGGCGCGGGATTTATCGACCTGGTAAAAGCGCTCGAAAATCCGCGGCAGGTCGCCCGCGGGAATGCCGGACCCCGAATCCTTCACGCTGATGCGCACAGCGCCGGGCACTGGTTGGGCGCCGAGCACCACACGGCCGCCCGGCGGGGTGTGGCGCACGGCGTTGTCGAGCAGGTTGGTGATCGCCCGGCGCAGCCGGTCGGCATCGGCCGGCACCAGGGGCAGCGCGCCGTTCTCCACCTGCAACGCGACCTGGCGCTCGCTGGCCTGCGGCTGCATGCTGCGGGCCGCCTGCTGGAGCAGCCCGGCCACGTCAGCCGGCTGGCGCTCGATCGCCGTCGCCCCGCCCTGGAGCCGGGCCAGGTCGACGACATCCGCGACCAGGCGGGCCATACGCACGGCCTCGGCATTGATCACCGTGGCCGTCTCGCGGAAGGCCTGCGGGTCGCGCACCACGCCGTCGACGATGGCCTGGGAGAAGCCCTGGATCGAGGTGAGTGGCGTCTTGAGGTCATGGGAGATGTTGGCCAGGAAATCGCGCTGCGCCTGGTGTGTCCGCTGCACCTCGGCCACCATGCGGTTGAAGTCCGTGGCCAGCCCCTGCATCTCCCGGCTGCCGCTCACGGGCGCCTGGTGCCCATAGTGGCCCTGGGCGATCTCGTGCGTGGCGGCCGACAGGGCGGCGATGGGCCGGGTCAACGAGCGGGCCAGGATCCAGCCCAGGCCCAGCGCGACGAGGATGGCCAGCACGCCGATGCCCAGGAATTGCTTGACAAAGTCGCCGACGACGTCGAGAAACACGGGCTGGCGCTCCGCCAACAAAATGTAATAGTTGACCGGCAACCGGTTGGGCACGTCCTCCAGCAAGATGCGGGGCGGGGCCCCTTCGTAGATCAAGGCCTGGCCGTTCGCGTCGCCGCCAGGCAACTGGCCCTCGATCGGATCGGCGGGCGGGGGGCTCTGGATCAGCGCCGCGGGCAGATGATTGATGAATCCGCCGCGCATATTGCCGCTCGTCGCGCTATCCAGCACCACGTGGCCGTCGCGGGCCACGATAATCAGGCGGAATTTCGTGCGGTCCAACTCGCTGGGGATATGGCTGGCGGCGCTGAGGATATCTTGCTCTTGCAGGGCCGGGGCGGCGGGGATGCCGGCGTCGATCCGGGCCAGGTTGGCGCGGATGCCGGCGAGCGCCGCCTGCAGCGGGGCCGCGGCCGCGCCCGCCGGGCGGGGGCCGAGCAGCGTCTCGATCTGGCCGAGCTCCGTGCGCATGGCGCCGACATCTTGGCGGACCAGGGCGACGGTTTGCGCCCGCAGCCGGGGCTCCAGCAGGGCCAGGTCGATCTGCTGGAGCTGGGTGCGGATCTGGGCACGCGCGGCGCGGGTGCGCTCCTTCTCGGCCGCGGTCAGGCCGGCCTCATTCTCGATCGTCAGCAGCTGGGTGCGGATGGTGAGGGTGGCGCTGAGCACCCGGGTCTTGCGCTGCGTGGTCAGCTGCTGGACGAGCGCATCCTCGATCTGGGGGGTGACCAGGTAGAGGCTGGTCGACAGCTGGGCATAGGCGTCCGCCTCCTTGTAGGAGAGCGATCGCGCCAGGTACACACCCGTGGCCACCAAGAGGGCGAGCAGGACGACGGCCACGTAGCTGGCGATCAGGCGAGAGGGGAGGCTACTCATCGGCGGGCCTCAGGCTAGACCGGGGGGTCGTCGAGCACCATCTTGTAGCCGGAGCCCCGGACCGTCTGCACCTGCAGGGAGGAGCCGGCCAGGCGGTCCCGCAGATGCGCGATATGGACGTCGACCGTCCGCGTGTCGCCGAAATACTCATAACCCCAGACCTGGTTCAGCAGGCGGTCGCGGTCGAGCACCAGGCCGAGATGCTGGGCGAACATTTTGAGCAGGTCGAATTCTTTGCTGCGCAGCACGACCGGGTCTCCCGCCACCGTCACCTCGCGCCGGGCCGGGTCGATCACCGTATTGCCCAGGGTGAGCGCGGCCTCAGGCGGTGCCGGCGCCGCCCCGGCCCGGCGCAAGATGGCCTTGATGCGGGCCACCAGCTCGCGCGGGTTAAAGGGCTTGCCCAGGTAGTCGTCCGCCCCGAGCTCCAGGCCGACAATCTTGTCCACGTCGTCGGTGCGCGCGGTGAGCATGATGATCGGCACGTCGCTTTCGCGCCGCACGGTGCGGCAGACCTCGAAGCCGTCGACGCCCGGCAGCATCAAATCCAGCACGATCAGGGCCGGGTGCAGGGCGCGGACCTGGCGCAGGCCGTCGGTCCCGTCGTAGGCCACCTCGACGTGGAAGCCCGCGTTCTCCAGGTACAGCTTGATGAGATTGACGATCGGGCGCTCGTCGTCGACGACGAGAATGGTTTTCTCGCTCACCCCGGCCCTCCCTCGGCATTAGACTCGCTAGGTTGATTATAGCGCACCGGGTCGCGGCCCGCCAGCCCCGCGGCCCCGGCAGCCGGGCCTGCGCTCTTGACAGCCGCCAAGGGCTTTATTATAATCGCATTGGGTCCGTAGCTTTGAAGATTTGAAGATTACCCGTTACTGACGGAGCTCACCGTGTCCCTCACATTGCAGCAATTCAAAGCGGAGTTGTTCAAGGCGCTCTCGCATCCCACCCGGATTCGGATTCTCGAACTGCTCCGGGATGGGGAGCGCACCGTGACGGATCTGCAAAGCACGCTGCAGGTCGAGTCCTCGACGATGTCCCAACAGCTGGCGATCCTGCGCAATCGGAACATCGTCGATGCCCGCAAAGAGGGCACGTCGGTCTTCTATCAGGTGCGGGATCGCGCTGTGTATGATCTATTGGACCAGGCCCGGTTCATGTTCCAGAATCATCTGGTGAACCTGCAAAGTATCGTCATGGAGGAATCGGCACCGGCGCGGAGAGGAGACACCGCCGGGTGATCAGCAACGTCCCACAACTCATCCCGGCGGGCCTCGCCGCCGGCCTGGCCCTCTGGTTGGTCAGCGGCCTGCTGGCGGCGCTCAGTCCCGGGCCGCGCCTGAGCCGGACGCTCGCCGCGCTCGGGGTGGGGAGCGGGGCCGTGAGTCTGGGCGGGGCCGCCCTCGGCACGCTGCTCTCCGGGGCCACCACCGCGCTCCCCCTCTGGCAGCCGGTGCCTTTTGCGGCCTTCGATCTGCGGCTGGACCCGCTCGCCGCGTTTTTCCTGCTGGTGATCGCCGCCGTCAGCGTCCCGGTCGCGATCTACACGCCCGCGTACGTGGCCCATGACCCGCACTACTCCGCCCGGCGGCTCGGCCTGCTCACAAACCTGTTTCTGCTGAGTATGGCCCTGGTCGTGCTCGCCGGCAACGCTTTCGCCTTCTTGATTGTCTGGGAGGGGATGGCGCTGGTGTCATATCTACTGGTGATGACGGACCAGCACGATGCGCAGGTCACCGCGGCGGGCTTTATCTATCTGGTCATGACGCATACCGGCACCGCTTTCCTGACGGTCGCCTTCCTGGGCTTCTATGCCGCCACGGGCACCTTCGATTTCGCCGCCTGGACCGCCGCCGCCCCGCTCCCTCCGCTCATCCGGGACGGGATCTTCCTCTGTGCGCTGATCGGCTTCGGCACCAAAGCCGGCGTCATTCCGTTGCATATCTGGCTGCCCCGGGCGCACCCCGTCGCGCCGAGCCCCGTGTCGGCCCTGATGTCCGGGGTGATGCTCAAAACCGCCATCTATGGGCTCGTGCGCGTGATCTTCGACTTTTTCGGCGGCCGGGACACGCCCCCGCTCTGGTGGGGCGAAGCCATCCTCGGGCTGGGCCTGGTGTCCGCCGTGCTCGGCGTGCTCTATGCGCTGATGGAATCGGACTTGAAGCGCCTGCTGGCGTACTCGAGTATTGAGAACATCGGGATCATTCTGCTGGGGCTGGGGGCGAGTCTCCTGCTGCTGAGCATGCGCCAGCCCGCGCTCGCCGGGCTAGCGCTCTTTGCCGCCCTGTTCCACACGCTGAATCATGCCCTATTCAAGGCCCTGCTATTCTTGGGCGCGGGCGCCATCCAGTATGCGACGGGCACGCGGCAGATCGACGCCCTCGGCGGCCTGGCCCGCCGGATGCCCGGGACGGCGGCCTGCTTCCTCGTGGGGGCCATTGCCATCAGCGGCTTGCCCCCGTTCAACGGCTTCGCGAGCGAGTGGCTGACCTTCCAGGGCTTGTTCACCGCGGGGGCGGCGCTGTCCCCCATCCCCGCGATCGCCGCGCTGATCGCGGCGGGCGGGCTGGCGCTGACGGCCGGGCTGGCCGCCGCCTGCTTTGTCAAGGCGTTCGGCGTGACTTTCCTGGCGTTGCCCCGCACCGGCGCGGCCGTGCAGGGCGTGGCGGAAGTCCCGCGCGGGATGCGTGTGGGGATGGGGCTGCTGGCGCTGGCCTGTCTGGTGCTCGGCGTCGTGCCCGGCAGCATACGCAGCCTGGTCGAAGCGGTGCTCAGACAGTTGCGCGTGGCCGCGCCCACCGGCAGTGCGGCGGACGGGCTCCCGAACCCGGCCGCGATCGCGGGCCTGGGCGCCCTCGCGCCGGGGATCCTGCTGATCGGCGGGCTGGTGCTGCTGCCCCTCCCCTGGCTGCTGACCCGCGGCCGGCCGCGGCGGGGGCGCCCG
>DATGEF010000705.1:0-2902 GCA_035310405.1 Chloroflexia bacterium
AGGACTTCGTTGCGCTCCAGCACTTCCCCGCTCAGGGGAGCATAGAAATCGGCCGCGGCTTTCACACTCTCCAGCGCGCCGGCACTGGCTCCCTGCGCGATCGTGCTGCCGACCTCGGGCAGATCGCCGACGAAGACCATATCGCCGAGCTGGCTCTGGGCATAATCGGCAATGCCCATGACGGCCGTGTCGCCCTCCAGGCGCACCCATTCGTGGTCCTTGGTGTACTTACAATCCCGCGGGTTGTTCATAGCTGCCTCCTGTGCGATGGGGGGTCTACTTGCCTCGCTTGTACATCGGGCGCTTGAGCACCCGGATGGCGACCGGTTGGTTGCGGATCAGCACGGCCAGCTCCGTTCCTGGCTCGGCCAGGGCGGCGGGGACCCAGCCCATGCCGACGTTTTTATTCTTGCCCAGGGAGGGGGCCGGCGCGCCACTGGTCACTTCGCCGACGGGCTGGCCGGCCGGGTCGACGATCGGGTAGTGCACGCGGGCGACGCCCGCCCCGGTCACCTCGAAGTTGATCAGCTTCTGGGCGCAGCCGGCGTCCTTGAACTGCTGGAGTGCGGCTTTGCCGCAGAAATCCGAGTCCTTGTCGAGGCGCACGAAGCGGCCGAAGCCGGCGCAGACCGGGTTGCGGGCGGGGTCCGGGGCGACATCGCTGCCCGAGAGCGGCAGGCTGCTTTCGAGGCGCAGGGTATCCCGGCAGCCGAGGCCGCAGGGCTCCGCGCCGGCCTGGACAAACAGGTGCCACATCCGCTCGACCTCGCCGATGGGGAAGAAGAGCTCGAAGCCGTCTTCGCCGGTGTAGCCGGTACGCGAGATGCGGCAGGGCACCCCGCCGACCGGGCCCTGCGTGGCATAGTAATAGCGCAGGGCCGCCAGATCGGTATCGGTGAACTGCTGGACCAGCGCCGCGGCCTGCGGCCCCTGGACGTCGAGCTTGCCGGTCTCGTCGGAGAGATTACGCAGCAGCACATCGCCGATTTTCTGCTCGTCGGCGAGCCGGGCGAGCCGGGCGAAGTCGGCGGCGAGCGGCGCGGCATTGACCACGACGTAATGATGGTCGGGGAAGCGATAGACCAGGCAGTCGTCCTCGACGCCGCCGCGCTCGTTGGTCATGAAGGAATACTGCGCCTGGCCCAGCTCCAGCTTGGCCACGTCGTTCGTGGTGCCGTATTGCAGCAGCGGCAGGGCGCCGGCGCCTTGCACGACAAACTCGCCCATGTGGCAGGTATCGAAGATGCCAACGCGCTGGCGCACGGCGTTGTGTTCTTCGATGATGCCCTTGTACTGCACCGGCATCTCCCATCCGCCAAACTCGACCATGCGCGCGCCCAGGGCGCGATGCGCCGCGTTCAGGGGAGTCTTCTTGATCGCGCTATCGGCCACGAAACCCTCCTTGTAGCAAGTTGCAAAAAAAGACAGTAGGAAGCCGGGTGGCTTCCTCTGTCCTTGTCACCTGCAAGATTGCCCCGGCAGTGCCGGGATTGCCGCTTCGGTGTCCCCTCGTCGGGGAACTCTCCAGAGGATGGCGCGCACCAGTGGTCTGGTGTACCTGAGAGTTTCAGGCCGGCCCGGCGACCCATGACGGTCCCCGCGCCCCTACCCTTGCCCCTTCGGCGTCCCGGCCAGAGGCAACCCTGGCCCGGATCTCTCCCACAAGTGCAGGGGCATTATAGCATTGTGGCGGCCCGGTGTCAATATTCCCCGCGGCCGGGCGCCCCAATCCGGTTGACAGGGCCCGCGGGCCCATGCTATACTGGGCCACCTTTCCAATCGAATGGCAACATAGTGGCCCGCCCGGCCCGGATGCAGGGCGGGATTCT
This sequence comes from Chloroflexia bacterium, assembly GCA_035310405.1. Taxonomy (GTDB): domain Bacteria; phylum Chloroflexota; class Chloroflexia; order QHBQ01; family JAICKM01; genus JAICKM01. The sequence continues at coordinate 1,830 of DATGEF010000705.1, forward strand.
TAGGGGAAGCCGGTGCGAGACCGGCGCTGTGCCGCAACTGTAAGCCGCGCCGCCGATGGGCGCGGCAAGCCAGGATACCTACCGCTATGCTTGCTCCACATCCTTCGCGCGAAAGGGGGTGGGAGCCCTGGCTGCTCAACAGCCAGCCGTATCCTGTATAGTTACAACCCTCTTCCTGATGAAGAGGGTTTTTTGTTGCCCGGCAGAGGTTGGTGGGTCGGGGATCCGATCGTTGCCCGGCTACTACGCATGGGAGGTTAAAAATGAACCGAGTCTCGCGCCAGGCCCCGCGCCTGGTTATGCTGGTGCTGGCGCTGGCCGCGCTGCTGCTGGCCGGCGCCCCGGGCGCCACGGCGGCCCCGGCCGCCGGCGAATACGACGCGGCCGTCCAGAAAGCCGCCACCTGGATCGTCGGCCAGCAGCAGGCCGACGGCAGCTTTCCCGGCTTCGGCGTCGGCTCGACCGCCGACGCGATCTATGCCCTGGCCGCCGCGGGCCGGGACGTAAGGGCCGTCGCCAAGAATGGCGTCACGCCGATCGGCTTTCTGACCACGAAAGCCAAAGACTACGCCAAAACGCCCGGCGCCGCGGCCAAGCTGCTGCTGGCCTTAGCCACCGCGCGCGATTCGACCGACCCGCACAACTTTGGCGGCGTCGATCTGCTGCAGGTCATCGACAACGGCTATGATGCGGCGAGCGGGCACTACGGCAAAGATGTCACCGGCCAGGCGCTGGTGCTCCTCGCGGGCAAAGCCCTGAATCAGCCAGTGCCACCCGCCGCGGTCGATTGGCTGGTCAAGGCCCAGGCCGTCGATGGGGGTTGGGCCTTCGACGGCTCGACGGACGCCGGCAAAGCCGATACCAACACCACCGGGTTGGTCCTGCAAGCGCTCGCCGCGGCGCATGCCGGCAACGCTACCGTCGTGCAGAAGGCGCTGGCCTACCTGCATGCCCAGCAGGAAGCCGACGGCGGCTTCGCCTATCAAAAAGGCCCGGGCAACGCCAGCGACACGAACTCCACGGCGCTGGTCGCCATGGGCCTACAGGCGGCGGGGGAAAGTCCCGACGGCGCG
>DATGEF010000706.1:0-8482 GCA_035310405.1 Chloroflexia bacterium
GGAATGTCGACCACCGGGATCATGATTCCGGCTTCAACCGCCGCCGGCTGGGAGGACGGGGCCAGCTGGATGTCGACCAAGTCCGGGGGCTGGCTGAAGCGGATATGCGTGCGGCGGACCAGGGCGTCCAGGCCCAGGTAGCCCAGATGCAAGCCGGCGGCATCCAGCACGGGCGGCTGCAGCTCGCCCCAGCGATCGCGCTGAAAGCCCCGCACGTCAAACATATCGCGAAAATCGGCGCCCAGCGTCAGCTGCAAGGTCAGGCGGACCGGAAAGCGATTGTAGCTCATGAACCCGATGCGTTCGTGCAGCCCGCGCTGGACCAGCCGGTTGCGGCGAATACTGATCGTCTGGGGCAGCACGGTGGTGCCGTCGTCGAGCGTGAAGTATTCATTGGCGAACTGCAGGTTGCTCATGAAGTTCTGGGCGCTGGTCGATTGCAGGAGATCGAGGGAGCGGCCATTGACCGTCATGTTGAGGATACTGAGATAGCGGGTATCGTGATAGTAGAGTCCGAGCGGGCTGCCTTCGGCGATATTGCCGGACTCGTCGGTGACAATAAAGATGTCACCTTCCTTTAACACCAGTTGCTGCATCGACGTGGGCATAACGGGTCGTGAACCTCCCTGACGAGTAAACCAGTCTAAGGCCGAATACCTTGCTATTATCGTTGCTTATCGGCTTTTGCGCCAGCCCTGGCGCACCCTACAACAGGGCGGGGGAATCCCCATAGGCCACCTGAGCGGAAAGTGCGCTGCATTGTTTTGCCGTTGTAGGGGCACGGCGTGCCGTGCCGCGGTGGGGAGCGCGGCCGGCCGAGCCCGGGGTGGGGCGGGGATCGGGTGGGCGGCGGGCGACGGGCGACGGGCGGCCCTCACCCTGCCCTCTCCCGTGCGCGGGCGAGGGTTCTTGCGCCATCGCGGGGCGGGGAGCAGGGGGCCGGAGATCCGATCGCCGGCCGTGTGGTATAATAGCCTCCAGGCGACACGCCAGGGAGACAATATGCCGGCGCACGATGCAGGTCCGCCAGGGCTCTTGATTATCATGGCCAAGCAACCACAGGCGGGCGCGGTCAAGACGCGACTCTGCCCCCCGCTGACTCCGGCCGGCGCGCTCGCCCTCTACGAGGCTTTCCTGCACGACACGATCGCCCTGGTCGCGACCGCCTGTACCCTGGCCGGCGACGTAACCCCCGCCCTGGCCTATGCGCCGGCCGGCGCGCACGACTACTTTCGCGCCTGCACGCCGGATCGTTTCGTCTTGCTGCCGCAGCACGGGGCCGACCTGGGCGAGCGGCTCAGCCGCCTGCCGGCGCAAGCCGCGGCCCGGGGGTACGGCCCGGTGGCGATGATCGATAGCGACAGCCCCACCCTGCCGCCGGCCTATGCCGCGCAGGCCTTCGCCGCGCTGGCGCGCGCCGATGTCGACGTGGTGCTCGGCCCGTGCCGGGATGGGGGCTACTACCTGATCGGCATGAAAGCGCCACAGCCCGCCCTGTTCCGCGCCATCCCCTGGAGCACCGACCAGGTGACCCGGGCCACCCTGGCGGCGGCCGCGCGGGCGGGCCTGCGGGTGGTCTGCCTGCCGGCCTGGTACGACGCCGACACCGCGGCGGACCTGGAAACGCTACGGGCCACGCTGGCCGCCGACCCGGCCCGCGCGCCCCATACCCACGAGGTGCTCGCGGGCCGCGGCCTGCCGGGCGGGACTGTGTCATCAGGCCAAATATAGGAGGTAGACCAATGGCCACAACAAGCAGGGCCGGGGCTGTGGGACAGGAGCACGCCACAGGCTCCACGACCGTGGACACCCTCGCACAGCAGCGCGTGGACGATCAGCGCGTGCCCACCTGGCCGTTGCGCATCGGCAGCCTGGTGATCGGCTACCTCTGGTTCACCCAGTTGCTCTGGAAACTGCCCTGGAATACCTTCGGCTCGCCGGGGCTGAAGCCGAACCCCACTCCCAGCGCCACGCAGCCCGGCCCGTTCATCGACAACGGTCAAGGCCTTTACCACTGGATGACCGTCGAGGCGATCCACGGCAACAAAGTGCTGCCCTTTTACGGCGACCTGATCAAGAATACGGTCCTCCCCAACTGGGAAATGGTCGCCTGGTTCACCGTCTTGATGGAGACGGCGATCATGGCGTCGCTGGTGCTGGGCTTGTTCAGCCGGCTGGGCGGGCTGGTCGGCTTCGTCCAGGCGATCAACCTGTATCTGGGCCTGTCGCGCGCGCCCGGCGAGTGGGACTGGTCCTACGGTATGCTGGTGACGCTCGGCTTCATTTTTATGCTGACGGGGCCGGGGCGCGTCTGGGGCGTCGACGCCTGGCTGCGGCCGCGGTTCCGGCGACAGATCGCGGCGGGCAACCGGCTGGTGCGCTGGCTCTATTTACTGACTTGATGCGCGCGGGGACCGGGGCCCGGGCGCTGCTGGCGCTGCTCGGCGGGCTGGCGCTGCTCGGCTATGGGGCGCTCTGGGCCGCGGCCGGCCCCGCCGGGGCGGCCGGGCCGGTGACCGTCTATTTGATTATCGGCGCCGGGCTGTTCGCGCTCTACCTGCTGGCCGCCTACCTGGTGCTACGGGCGGGATCGGCGCTGGCCGGCCGGCGCACCCTGGTCGCCATCCTGGGCGTGGCCGCCCTGGCGCGGGCCATCCTGGTCTTCGCCTCGCCCACACTGAGCGACGATATGTACCGCTACATCTGGGACGGGCGCGTGCAGGCCGCCGGCCTCAGCCCCTACGCCTACCCGCCGGGCGCGCCGCAAGTCGCCGCGCTCCACCCGCCCAGCTACACCCTCTGGGGGCCGATCAACCGCAAGAGCGCGATCACGATCTACCCGCCGGGCGCCGAACTCTTCTATGCCGGGCTGTACCGGCTCTGGCCAGATAGTGTGGCGGCGACCAAGGGCGCGCTGGTCGCCCTCGATCTGCTGACCTGCGTGCTGCTGGTGGGCGTGTTGCAGCGCCTGGGCCTGCCGGCGGCGCGCGTCCTGGTCTACGCCTGGGCGCCGTTGCCGATCGTCGAATTCGGCGGCAACGGCCACATCGAGGCGCTGGAGGTGTGCTGCACGGCACTCGCGCTCTGGGCCGGGGTGGTGGCCACGCAGCAGGGCGGGCCAGCCGCCCGGCGCTCCGGGACCGCGCTGCTGGCGACGGGCGCCCTGGCCGCGGCCGTGCTGGTCAAGCTGATCCCGGTGCTGCTGCTGGCGGCCTGGGCGCGGCGCCTGGGCCTGAAGCTGGTGGTCCTCGGCCTGGCGCTCTGCGCGCTCGTCGCCGGCGCCTTTGCCGTCGCCCACGGGGGCAGCATTTCGCCGTTCCTGGCCACCTACCTGGGCAGCGAATCGTTCAACGCGCCGCTCTACTACTTCCTGACCCAGGAAGCGGGCCGGCTCGGCGGCGTGAGCGACGGCGTCATCCGCGCGGGCCTGCTGCTCGCGCTCGGGCTGATCGCGCTGGTCCTGGCCGCGCGCCCCGACCGCGGCCCCTATGATTTCATCGGCAAGAGCTTCATCCTGGTCGGCGCCTACCTGGTCCTGGCCACCAATGCCCATCCCTGGTATTTCACCTGGTGGCTGGTGTTCGTCCCGCTGTTGCTGCCGCCGGGCGGCCTGCCGACCTTTCCCCCAAGCCCGTCCCTAAAGGGGGCGGGGAGCGAGAGCGCGCGCTGGCGGCGTGGCGACTACGGCCCGGCCCTGGCGGCGCTCGCCTATGGCGGCCTGGCCGCGGCCGGCTACACGGTCTTCGCCTGGCGGCTGGGCACCGTGCCCGCGCCGCTGGCCGCCCTGCAACTCGCGGTCCTGCTCGGCCCCGGTCTGCTCTGGCCCGTGCTGGGGCGGCTGGCCCCGGGGCGACGCGCGCGGCCCCTGGCCGGGGCCGCCGATGCCGACCAGCCGCCAACCCCGGCCACCCGTTAATCCGCCCAGGGAGTCTCGATCATGTCTAGCCACCCACCCGACCCTTCGTCCGCCCCCCCGGCCCCGCCGGGACGATCCCGTCCGTTGCCGCGGGCGCTGTATATCGAGCCGACCAACCGCTGCAATTCGCTCTGCACCACCTGCCCGCGCACTTTCTGGCCGATGGAGGCCGCGGCCGATATGACCCTGGAGCGCTTCCGGCAGATCCTCGATCAGTTCCCGGTGCTCGACCGCGTGGTGCTGCATGGGCTGGGCGAGCCGTTGCTGAACCACGATCTACCGGCCATGATCCGCTACCTGAAAGCGCGTCCCGAAGGCACGCAGGTCGTGTTCAACACCAACTCGCTGTCGCTGACGCCGGCCCTGGCCGCGCAACTGATCACGAGCGGGCTGGACGAGTATCGGGCCAGCCTCGACGGCGCGCGGCCGGAGACCTACCGGGCCATCCGCGGCGTCAACGCCCTGCCGCGGGTCATCCGCAATCTGCGGCTGCTGATCGAGACCCGCCGCCGGCTGGGGGCCACGACGCCGCACATCTCGGCCTGGTTCATCGCGATGCGCGAAAATTTGCACGAACTGCTGGATGTGATCCGGCTCTGCCACGACGTGGGCATCGGCGAATTCTACATGCAGCGGTTCGTCTATTTCGGGGTCGGGCTGGGGGTGGCGGAGCAAACGCTGTACCGCCGCCTGAAGGACGACGAACATGCGCTGATCGCCCAGGCCGAGGATCTCTGCCGCGAACTAGGCCTGGCCTTCCATGCCGCCGGCGCGACCACGCCGCTGCAGATGATGGCCGCCGAGGTCCAGGCGACCCGGCCCTGGGCCGAGTGCCACCGCCCCACCAGCCTGAGCTATATCACCGCCAACGGCAATGTGTTGTCCTGTTGCTTCGTGCCTTTCGTGACCCACGATTACACGGAATCGCGCGATCTCATCCTGGGCAACGCCTTTGAGCAGCCGTTCGTGGAGATCTGGAATGGCGCGGCGTATAGGGACTTTCGCCGCCGGATCCTCACCGACGACCCGGCCGCCTGCTGCCGGGGCTGCGGCAGCAAATGGAGCCTGTGAGCGGGGCGGCCGCCACGGGCGGTGGACGGGCGCCGCTGGGCCTGCTGTTGCGTGCGGGCGGCCTGGCGCTGCTCGGCTACGGCGCGTATTTCGTACTGCTGCAGTCGGCCACCCTGTGGGCCGCGCCGGTACCGCTGCCCGATCTGCTGGCCGCCCCCGGCGCGGCGCTCGCCCCGCTGCTGCCCGCCGCCTGGCGCACGGCCGCGGCCGGCAGCCCCGCCGCGCTGCTCAACGCCGGGCTCTATCTGGGGCTGGTGATCGCGCTCTTCGCCGTCTATGCCCGGCTCCTGGCCCAACTCTGGCGGCCGCCCGCCGCCGCCCGCCGGCCGGATCGCGCCGCGCTGGCGGTTGTGCTACTCGTGGCCGCGGGCGCGCTGGCCCTCTTGCTGCTGGTGCCCGGCACCCTGGCCGCCGATCTGCATAGCTATGCCTGGTACGGGCGCATCTGGGCGGTGTTCGGGGCCAACCCGTTCGTCCACAGGGCGAACGAATACGGGGCGCGGGACCCGGGCGGCTGGCTGGCCTGGAACTATTGGCAAGATACACCGACCGTCTACGGCCCGCTCTGGGTGATCCTGGCCGGCGCGATTGCCCGGATGGCGCAGGCGCTGGGCGGCGCTTTCGCCTTCGACCTCCTGGGCCACAAACTGCTCGCCAGTGCCGCGCACCTGGCCAACATCCTGCTCCTCTGGCACGTCGCGGGGCGGCTCGGCGCCCCGGCCGCGGTGGATGGCGCCCCGGCCCCCGCGATCGCGCAGCCGGGGGCGCGTCTGGCCGCCACCGTGACCTATGCCTGGAACCCCCTGGCCCTGATCGAGTTCGGGGCCAACGGCCACAACGACGTCCTGCTGCTCACCGGGCTGCTGGCCGCCCTGGCCTTGCACCTGGCCGGGTATTGGCGCCCGGCCGTGCTGGCCCTGGCGGCGGCCAGCCTGATCAAGGTCACTGCCCTGCTCTGGCTGCCGGGCTATCTGTGGCTGCTGGTCTGGTTGCCGGCCGGGCCGCGCGGCCCCGCTCGTCAGGCCGGGCTGGGGCGCGTGGGCCAGGCACTGGGGCTGACGGTCGCGCTGTGGCTCGGCTGTTATCTGCCCTTCTGGGCCGGGGCAGCCACGCTCGCGCCGCTCACGACCGGCCCGGCCGTCAGCCGCTATATCAACTCGCTGGGCGCCCTGGTGCGGCTCAAATTGCCCGGCGGCCTCTACCAGTTGGCCGTGGCCAGCCATTGGCAGCCGGACGGCTTCTGGCACCTGGAGGGCCTGCCGGCGGTCCTGGAGTGGGGGATCCGCGGCGTCGCCCTGACCCTGACGACGCTCGTCGCCGCGGCGCAGACCTGGCCGCGGCGCACGCTGCGCGGCCTGCTGGGCGCCTGGGGCTGGATCACCTTCGCCTACCTGGCGGTCGGCGCGGTCTGGTTCTGGCCCTGGTATGTCACCTGGCTGCTGGTGCCGCTCGCCCTGGTCGGGCCCGGCCGCCTGCAGCGCGCCGGGCTGATCTTCTGCGCCACCAGCCTCGCGCTCTACACGCTCTACCCCATCCCGGCGCCGGCCCTCGCCGAGCTCAGTGCCTGGCGCGCCCTGCTCGTGTTCGGCCCGCCGCTGGGCGCGGCGCTGCTCTGGCACGCCCCCGCCCGGCGCCGCCGGGTTCGGCAGCCGACAGGCGCGCAAAGCCGGCCGGCCGCCGGCAACAGGATGGCCGGTTGGCTCTAGCGCCTGGCGTGAACGCGCCCGGCCGCCCGGCGGCGGCGATCCTGGCGGGGCTCGGCGGGCTGACGGTTCTCGGCTATGTGGCCTGGGGGGGCCTGGGCGCCGCGCCCCGGGAGGCATACCGGGTCCTGTTTAGCGGCCTGTTCGCCCTCTACGGGCTCGCCTGTTACCTGGTCCTGCGGCGCGGGGCGCGCCGGCCGCCGCCAGCGCTGCTGGTGCTGATCCTGGGGGTGGCCGCCCTCAGCCGCGGCATCCTGGTGTTCACAATGCCCTACCTGAGCGACGATATCTATCGCTACATCTGGGACGGGCGGGTACAGGCCGCCGGCCTCAGTCCCTATGCCTATCCGCCGGCCGCCCCGGAGGTGGCCCGCCTGCACCCGCCCGGGGACCCGATCTGGCCCGGGATCAACCGCAAGCCGGCGATCACGATTTACCCGCCCGGCGCGGAGCTGTTTTACGCCGCCATCTACCGCCTGCGGCCCGACAGTCTCACGGCCACCAAGGCGGTGCTCGTCGCCGTCGATCTGCTGAGCTGCGGGGTGCTGCTCGCGCTCCTCGGCGCCCTGGGACTGCCGCGCACCCGGGTGCTGATCTACGCCTGGGCGCCGTTGCCGATCGTCGAATTCAGCAGTAGCGGCCATATCGAGGCCCTGGCCGTGCTACTGATCCTCCTGGCGCTGCTCGCCGGGGTCGGGGCGGGGCGCCGGCCCGGGGCCGACTCCGCGCCCCCGCGGGCCGGCTGGGCGCTGGCCGCGCTGGCCGCGCTGGCCGCCGCGGCGCTCGTCCAGCTGGTCCCCTTGCTGCTGCTGGCCGGGTGGGTGCGGCGGTTCGGGGGGCGGCTGATCGCCTGGGCCGGGGGAGTGTTCACGCTCGGCTATCTGGGGTTCGTCGTCGCCAACGGCGGCACGCTGCCGATTTTTTTGCTCACCTACCTGCGGGACGAGTATATCAACGCCCCGCTGTATGCGCTGCTGGGGCAGGGGCTGGCGCCGCGCCTGGGGGTGCCCGACCTGGTCGTGCGCGCGGCACTGCTGGCGGGTCTCGGGTTGATCGCGCTCGGTATCGCGGCCTGGCGGGATTGGAGTCCCACCGCATTTATCGGCAAGAGCTTTCTGCTCACCGGCGCGTATCTCCTGCTCGCCACGAACGCCCATCCCTGGTACGCGACCGGGCTACTGCTGTTTGTGCCGCTGTTCTTACCGCCCGGCGGCTTGCCCCTGGGCCCCCTGCCGGCGGGGGGGGCCGGGCGCCGGCTGCCCGCGCTCGTGGTGGCCGGCGCCTGGCTGTATACCGGGCTAACGATCTGGGGCGGCTATCCGGGCAGCTAACCCACGGCGCAGAAGGATAAGGAGGCGCCCTTGAACAGGCGGTGGCAGCCAATGGAGCCTCTAACGGGCCCCGTCGTGGCGGTGATCCCGGCCTGGAACGAGGCGGGCAACATCGGCCACGTAGTCGCCGAGATCCCCCGCCCGCTCTGTCGCCACGTGGTCGTCGTCGACAACGGCAGCACGGACGGGACGGCGGCCGCAGCCCGGGCGGCGGGCGCGATCGTGGTCGTGGAGCCGCGCCGGGGTTATGGCCAGGCCTGTGCGGCCGGGGTCGCCCGCGCCCGGGAGCTCAGCGCCGCGGTTGTCGTCTTCCTGGATGGCGACCATAGTGATTACCCGGCCGAGATGCCCGCCGTGGTCGGTCCGATCCTGGCCGGCCACGCGGACCTGGTGATCGGCTCGCGGCTCCAGCCCGGCATGATGGAGCCCGGCGCCCTACCCGGCCACGCGATCTTCGGCGA
>DATGEF010000707.1:0-11825 GCA_035310405.1 Chloroflexia bacterium
CACGGCGTCGGGAGGCGGCTTGAGCGGCTTGACCAAGCGCTCAGCCGCCGTCAAGAGCGCCGGCAGGGCGACACGCACTTCCTCGAAGCCGTAATCGGTCTCGCGGGTGGTCCACACGGTGCGGCCGTCCGCGTCGACCTCCAGCGCCGTCACACCTGTGACGTGGGGGATGCCCAGCAATTCGGCCAGCTCGGGCCCGACCTGGCCCGTCTCCGCGTCGACCGTGTATTTGCCGCAGAGGATCAGGTCGAAGCCGAGCCGGCGGCAGGCGGCCGCCAGGGCCACCGCGGTCGCCCACGTATCGCTGCCGGCAAATTCCGGCCCGCACAGGTGGACCGCCGCGTCCAGCCCCAGCCCCAGGCACTGGGCGAGCGCCTGCCGCGCCGCGGGCGGCCCCATCGTCAGCGCCGTCACCGTGCCGCCGTGCTGCGCCCGCACCGCCAGGGCCGCGGTGAACGCCCGCCGGTCAAACGGGTTGATCTCCAACGGCACACCCGCCCGGTTGAGCGTCCGGGTCGCGGGGTCGAAGCGCAAATGCGCAACCTCGGGCACCTGCTTGATCGGGCAAAGAATACGCAACATCGGCCTCCTGTGGTCGCCGGCTGGGACGGGGCCCTTACTTGATATCCAGGCCGACCACCCGATCCCAGCCTGTGGTGATCTGGTCTTTTGCGCGGCTGTATTGCGGGACCGTCGGGAAGGTGGCCCCGGCATAGATCTCGGCCGGCGGCAGCCGGGCTGCCAGGGCGGCGGGGATGGCGTTGCGCGTCGCGAGGTCATTATAGCGGATGGGGTGGCAGTAGCCCTGCAGCCAGCCCAACTGGCCGCCGTCCGCGTAGAGGTACTCCATCCAGAGCCGGGCGGCCTGCGGATGCGGGGCGTAGGCGCTGATCGCCTGGATCGAAATGCCGGCCAGCACGGCGCCACTGGGCACGATCACGCCGATCGGGGGCGACCCGGCCAGGGCGTCGCGATCGGCGAGGGCATTGAAGTCCCAGCGCAGCACAATCGGCGTCGCGCCGCTGGCCACCGTCTGCTGAGTGGCGATCACCGGCAGCAGGTTGCCGCGCTGGTGGAGCTGGGCGAAGAAGTCCAGCCCGGCCGGGGCGGCGTCGAGCGATCCGCCGACCCCCAGGGCGACAGCATAGACGCTGGCGATGGCCTGCCCGGACCGCCGGGGATCGCCGGCCAGGGCGACCTGGCCATGATAGGCGGGCCGCAGCAGGTCGGCCCACTCGGTGGGGGGCTGGGGCACGAGGCGCGTGTTGACCTCCAGGACCATCACGCCATAGTAGCTGCCGTACCAGTAGCCGTCCGGGTCCCGCGCGGCCGCCGGTATCGTGTCCCAGGTGGCCACGCGGTAGGGTTGGAGCAGGCCGGCCGCCCGGGCGACCGGCCCAAAGGCCAGGCCCATATCGACCACATCGGGGGCGACCCGCAGATCGCCGGCCTGGTTGGCCTGCATGGCGGCCATTTCGTCGGCGGAGCTGCCGTCGGGATTCAGCTCAGTCACCTGGAGCCCATAGCGCTGCTTGAAGGTCGTGATCAGGGCGCCGTAATTGCACCAGTTGTGCGGCAAGGTCATGACGGTGAGGGTGCCTTCGGCCTGGGCGGCCCGCACCAGGGGGTCGAGCGCGCCGGCCGGGGGCCCGGGGGTGGCCGGGAGCGCCCCGCAGGCGCTCAGGGTGACGGCCAGGGCGGTGACGGCGAGCCCGCGCCAGGAACCGGGTTTCCCACCACGCATTGCCTCCCCTCCCCGCCTCTAGTGTAGCACGCGCGGGCGAGATCCGCAATCAGGAGGGATCAGCGGACCAGCGGGGGGTGGCCGGCGGAAGGGCGCGAAGGGCGAGAAGAGGATGGGGTGAGCCCACTGGGATTCGAACCCAGGACCCCCTGATTAAAAGTCAGATGCTCTACCGCTGAGCTATGGGCTCGTGCCTCGCATTATAGCATATCGGGGGGCGCCTTGACAAAGATTAGGGGCCCGCGGCATACTGGCGGCGCGGGGCCAGGGCCGCCGCGGGAGGACACACGGTGCCAGGAAGGGACGGGACCGCCGCCGCCGGGCGGCCGATCGGAGTCTTTGACTCGGGGGTCGGCGGCCTGTCGGTGGTGACCGAATTACGGCGGCTCTTGCCGCAGGAAGATATCGTCTACCTGGCCGACACGGCCCATTGCCCGTATGGTCCGCGGCCGGCGGCGGAGATCCATGCGCTGTGCGAGCAGGCCAGTGCCGCGTTGCTGGCCTGGGGCGCCAAGATCATCGTCGTCGCCTGCAACACGGCGTCGGCGGCCGGGCTGGCCCCCTTGCGCGCCCGCTACGGGGCCGAGGTGCCGATCGTCGGCCTGGTGCCGGCCGTCAAGCCGGCGGTGGCCCTGACGCGTAGCGGCACGATCGGGGTGCTGGCGACGCCCGGCACGCTGCGCGGGGCGCTGCTGGCCGAGGTCATCGCCCGCTTTGCCACGCCGGCCGGGGTGACCGTCGTCTCGCGTGCGGTGCCGGGCCTGGTGGAGGCGGTCGAGGCCGGGGCGCTGGACGCGCCGGAGACGCGGGCCTTGCTGGCGGAGGTGCTCCAGCCGATGCTGGCCGCCGGGGCCGATGTGCTGGTCCTGGGCTGCACCCATTACCCGTTCCTCCGGCCGCCGATCGCCGCCGTGGCGGGACCCGGGCTGCGCACGGTCGACTCGGGGGTGGGCGTGGCGCGCCAAACCCGCCGGCTGCTGGAGGAACGCGGCTGGCTCCAGCCGGCCCCCCACGCCGGCCGCCTGGCCCTTTACACGAGCGGCGACCCGGCGACGGTCGGCCCGGTCATGGCCCGCCTGCTGGCCGCGGAGGACGTGGTATGCGCATCCTGGCGGTAGATATCGGCACCGGCACCCAGGATATCCTCCTGGTCGACAGCAGCCAGCCGGTCGAGAACGCGATCCAGCTGATCCTGCCGTCGCCGACCCTGGTCGTGGCGGGCCGGATTCGGGCGGCCACGGCGGCCCGGCAGCCGGTAGCGCTCGACGGGACGATCATGGGCGGGGGCCCATGCGCCTGGGCGGCCGAGGACCATCTGCGGGCCGGCCTCCCCGTCTATGCGGCGCCCGCCGCCGCGCAGACGTTCGACGACGACCTGGAGCGTGTGGCCGCGATGGGCGTGACCGTCGTCGACCCGGCGGATCTCGGCCGCCGGGTCGCGGCCGGGGCGGTGCCGATCCGCATGCGCGACTTTGACCCGGCCGCTATCCTGGCCGCCCTGGCCGGGTTCGGTGTCGATCCGCACGTGGACGCGCTCTGCGTGGCGGTCTTCGACCACGGCAACGCGCCGCCCGGCGTCAGCGACCGCCGCTTCCGCTTCGACTACCTGGCCGAGCGGCTGGCGGCCGGCGGGCGCACCAACCTGGCCGCGTTCGCCTTCTTGCGCGAGGCTATCCCGGCCGACATGACCCGGCTCCGCGCGGCCGCCGGCAGTCCGCAGGGCGCGCTGGCCGATCGGCCGCTGCTGGCCATGGACACGGGCCCGGCCGCCGTGCTGGGGGCGCTGGAGGACCCCGCCGTGCGCACCGCGGCCACGAGCCCGGGCGGCGCCCTGGTCGTCAACATCGGGAACTTTCACACCCTGGCCTTTCAGCTGGCCGCCGGGCAGGTCCAGGGCCTCTTCGAACACCACACCGGCGAAGTGACCGAGACGCAGCTGGCCGGGCTGTTAGCGCGCCTGGCCGCCGGCACCCTGACCAACGCGGAGGTGTTTGACAGTCAAGGGCATGGCGCCCTGGTGCTGGAGCCCACCCCGCGGGCGCCGGCGTTGTGCGCGATCACTGGGCCGCGCCGGCAGCTGTTGCCGGCGGCCCAGGTCCCCTGGCCGCTGCACCTGGCGGTGCCCCACGGCGCGATGATGCTGACGGGCTGCTTTGCCCTCCTGCGTGCCCTGGCCCACCACTGGGCGCCCGCCGAGCCGGCGATCGCGGCGCTCCTCGGCAATTGAGGCCGGCGGCACCGGATATAGCCCAAAAGTCCTAGGGGGTCCTAGCCCCGGGTAGTACTATACCCAGGACCAAAATAAGGACTAACGGGTCCTTGATCCCGGCCTCAGCAACCGATACAATAATGAGGAGGTAGTAATGAGGAAGCAAAGGCGCTTCTTCTTACGCTCTAGCCACCCCGCCCGATCCCAGCACAATCCGGGCTGAGCTGTAGCACTCTTTCTTAATTGACCCGATCGTAGAGATCATGTTGGAGGCCCTATTATGACCCGCACGTTCTTCTTTATCTCGAGTCGTCGACCCGTATATCGTGGCCTGGTAATTCTGGGGTTGTTGGCCGCGTTGGTGCTGGTCGGCGGGGCCGCCCCGCACGCCCAGGCCGCGGCCAATGCCGACGGCAACGTTTTCGCCTCGTCGAACAGCAACCCTTTCCTGCAATTTCCGGAAGGCATTACGTCCTGGCATGAGAAGGTCTATATCGCCACGTATAACATCGTCTCCCCGCAGGACTCGCGGATTTTGGTCTACAATGCCCAGAGCGGCCACCTGATGAAGATGATCGGCGGGCGCCCCGGCGAAGAGCTGATCAGCAACGGGTTCCTGCTGGGCCTGACGATCGACCCGAGCACCGGCGACCTCTATGCCGCCGCCAACGAGAATGCGCAGATCTTGCGCATTCAGAATCCCGAGAGCGACAATCCCCAGGTCAGCATCTACGCAACCTACCCGGCGGGGGGCGGGCCGGAAGACCTGGCGTTCAATGCCCAGGGCACCCTCTACGCCAGCGACTCCAACCTCGGCGTGGTCTATGCGGTGCCGCCGGGCGGCGGCGCGGCCAATCTCGTCATCGGGCCCCCGGGCTCCGGGGCGCCGGTGAGCGATAATGGCCTGCTGCAGACGCCGGCCGGCGTGGCGGGCCTCAGCCCGAACGGCGTGGTCTTCAGCCTCGACTGGCGGACGCTCTTCGTCGCCAATACATACAGTGACAGCATCATCGCCTTCGACGTGAATGCCGCCGGCCAGGTGACCGGCAATGCGCGGGTCTTCGCCTCGAACCCCAACACGGCGGTCGAAGAAGATCCGCAAGGCTTCCCCGGCGTCTACCAGCCGGGCCAGTGCATCGGCGCCTGTGCCTCGACGCCCCTGAACGGCCCGGACGGCCTGGCGATCGACAGCCAGGGCAATCTCTGGGTCGCCAGTATCCTGGGCGATAACCTGACGGTGCTGGATATGCAGGGCCACGTGCTGCGCACCGTGGGCACCTCGGCGGTCACGGCGAACGGGGTCTTGAACAACCCGGCCGGCATGACCTTCGTCGGCGACAACGTGTTCTGCAGCAATCTCGGGATCTTTACCAATCTGCCGTTCCAGATCGCCGAGTTCCCGGCCGGTGTTACCGGCGCGGGGGGCAACGGGAACCACTAACACAACGGCACGCCCACGACGCGGCCAGCAGCTCCCGGACAGGCATCGTTCTCACGTCTGATCCGGGAGCTGTTGGCCGTTCACTGACGACTTCCACCTCGCTAGCACTCCGTAAAGGTTGGCTCTTGAAGCGGTCACAATCCCTCTTGCGGCTCGGGATCATGCAGGCGCTGACTCGCCAGGCGGCGTTGCTGTTCCTGGTCAGCATCCTCCCCGTGCTGCTGGGGGTCGGCTGGCTCAATTACCAGGCGGCCCAAACCCGGCTGGTGGAGACCACGCAAGTCGACGCCCGCGCGCGCACCGACCATGCGCAGCAACGCCTGGCGAGCGTGCTCTTGCGGGAGCTGGAGCGGCTCCAGACGCTGGCCCAGACCGCGGCCCTGACGGCGCCGCCCCCCGCGTACACGGCCAGCGCCCGGGCGGCGCCGAGCCGGGCCTATACGGCGGCCGGCCCCAACGATCCGCTGCGCCAGGCCTATGTCGCCAACGCGGCGGGGCGGCTGCTCAAAGCGTTCCGGGAGCAGTATCCGAACCGCGCCGTCGCGCTGCTCGCGGATACCCGGGGCGGCCTCGAAGCGACGTCCACCCTGGTCTGGGGCACCTGGGACCTGACCAGCCAGCCGTGGTGGCCCGACCTGGCCCATGAGCAGGGCAATGCGCTGGGGATCACCCGCCCGGTGCAGGTCCCGGGCTTCGATACCCCCCTCTTGTTCCTGGCCGTGCCGGTGGTCGACGCGCAGGCCCAGCCCATCGGCGTGGTCGCGGTCGGCTTGAAGTTCGGCGATCTGGTGAAGCCGCTGGTCAACGAAGACGATCAGAGCCTGGGCCTGGTGACGGCGGATGACGGCACGATCCTCTATGCCCAGGACGGCGGGACCGGCCAGCTGCCGGCCACGTGGGGCGCCATCGACAAGGCCGTGGGGCCCGGCGCGGTGACCCTCGGATCGTCCTTCGTCAGCTATGCGCCGCTCTTCGTGGCGGAGGGCTACACGCTCGACGACGTGCGCAGCATCCGGGCCCTGGACAGCCTGAACTGGCGCGTGGTGCGGGTCACGCCCACCGCTGTCGCCTTTGCCGCGCTGAACGATCAGCTGACCCTGCTGGCGGCCGGCACCGCGGTCACGGCCTTGATCGTCGTGCTCATGGCGCTGATCGTGGTCCGCGGGCTGGTGACCGGGCCCTTGCGCCAGATCGACCTGGTGATCGGCGATCTGCGCCGGCATGGGCTGGCGCCCGCGGTGACCACGCAGGTGCAGGGCCGGCTGCCGCGGTCCCACAATGAGATCGGGCGGCTGGGGCAAGCCTTCGGGCGCCTGATTCAGGAGCTGGCCACGCTGACCCAGGAGCGCGAACAGACCTTCGCTCAGCAGCAGACGACGGTGACGAGCTTGCGCGGCGCGGCGGGCCGGCTCTCCAGTGCCGCAGAAGAGCAACAGCGGATCATCACCAACACCGGCATCGTGCTGACGCAGGTGCTGGCCGCCTTCGTCGCCCTGGACGAGGCGGCGGCGACCATCGCCGACTACGCGCGCCAGGTGGCCAGCCATGCGGCCGATCTCAAGAGCCAGCACCGGGCCGGCGAAACGGCGCTGAGCACGACCCAGCACGCCCTGGCCGATCTGCAACACACGGCCCAGGCGCTCGAAGTGGGCGCCCGCAGCCTGGCCGAAGATGCCACGGCCGCCGGCACGCTGATCGAGGAAGCCAACGAGGTCGCCGATACCACGCATGTCTTGAGCCTCAACGCGGTAATCGAAGCGGCGGACGCCGGGCAGCACGGGGCACGCTTCAGCGTCATTGCGGCTGAAGTCCGCAACCTGGCCGCCGCGGCGTCGCGGGCCGCGGCGGGCATCGAGGAGACGCTCGACCGCATGGCCGAGCAGACGCACGTCACGGCCGATAAAACCCGCCAGGCGCGCCAGGCGATCGACAGCGGCGCCGAGCAGATGGGCGTGCTGAGCGGTATGATGCAGACCCTCCTCCTGTCGGCGGACGAGCTCGCGGAAAAGGCGCAGCGCATCCAGCAACGCAGCGAAGACCAGCGCAGCCATAGCAACGAGGTCCATCTCAGCTCCAGCCAGCTGGCGAGCGCGATGCAGCAGGTCACCCAGGCCAGTCGCCATGTCGCCTTCCAGGCGCAGGAGTTGTTGGAATTAGCCAGCGTCCTGGATCAGGCGCGCCAACCGGCCGCCAGCGGATAAGACTGTATTTAGCCAGCGTCCTGGATCAGGCGCGCCAACCGGCCGCCAGCGGATAAGAAAGGAACCAGCTTCCATGTTCAAGCAGCTTCGTTCAGCGATTCTCGCGCTCACGTTGCTCGCGCCGCTGGCCTTGAGTGCCTGTAGCAACGACCCCGGATCGCCGACGACCCCGCTGATCGTCACCGGGCTGTTCAACCTGACGGGAGATATGGCGCCCTATGATAGTCCCGTCGAGCAAGGGGTGCGCCTGGCGGTCAAGCAGCAAAACGCGGCCGGCGGCATCCATGGCCGCCAGATCCAGTACGCCACCCAGGACACGGCCACCGAGCCGGCCAAGATCAGCGCCACGACGAGCGATGCGATCGCCAAGGGAGCGATCGCCCTGATCGGGTACGACGATCCCGACTCGGTGTTAAGCGCCGCGCCCCTGGCCCAGAGGGCAGGCATCCCGTTCATTACGCCGGGCGCGACGCTGCCCACCCTGCCCCAGCAGGTCGGCGATATGCTCTTCCTGGCCTGCTACGGCGACAACGTCCAGGCGGCCGCCGCGGCCGAATTCATGTACGATAAGCTGAACGCCCGCCGCGTCTACCTGCTGACGAATAAAGGGACCGAGTACACCAAGGGGCTGGCCCGCTATTTCCAGACACGCTGGAACGCGCTGGTGCCCGCGGGCCTGGTGCTGTCGGATACATACCAGGTCAAGGATACGGACTTCAGCACCCAGATCGCCCAGCTGAAAACGGTGCAGCCGCCCCCGGACGCGTTTTATATTGCCGCCTATCCGGACGAGCTGCCCCAGCTGCTGCCCGCGCTGCGCAGCGCGGGGTTCCCGCAGCCGATCGTGGGCGGCGACGCCTATGACGGTGCCCCGATCCTGACGCTCGGCGGGCAGCCGATGAGCAATATTTACTATACCACCCACGGCGCCCTCCCCGCGCCCGACAGCGGGCCGCTGCACGACTTCGTCGCGGCCTACACCAAGGAGTACGGCAAAGCGCCGGACACCATTTACCCGGCCCTCGGCTACGATGCCGCCCGGCTCCTGTTTGACGCGATCGGCCGGGCGCCCGATACCAGCGGCCCGGCGATCCGCACGGCCCTGGAGGCGATCAAGGGCTTTGCGGCGGCCACGGGGCCGATCAGCTACGGGCCCGCGCCCACCGGCCATGTCCCGGACAAGAGCGTGACGGTGATGGAGATCCACGATGGCCAGCCCCGCCTGGCGACCGTCACCCACCCGAAGTCGGTGCCGGCCCCATAGCCGGGGGCCAATAGCTGGGGCGCCCCATGACTGAATGGATTGGCCGCACGCTGTCCAAGGTCCAGATCCACCAATTGCTGGCCCGGGGCGGCATGGCTGAGCTCTACCTGGGCACGCACACGACCCTGGGCCGGCCGGTGGCCGTCAAAGTCTTGCGCAGCCATTTTTCGGCGGACCCCGACTCGCATGAGCGCTTCGAGCGCGAGGCGCGGGCCGTCGCGACGCTGCGCCACCCGAACATCGTCCAGGTGTTCGACTTCGACGTGGCCGACAACTATCCCTATATGGTGATGGAGTACATCACCGGGCTGTCCCTCGAAGACTACCTGGGAGCGGGAGCCCCCGCCCCGCGCATCGTGCCCCCCGACGTTGCGGCGCGGCTGGTCGCCGGCATCGCCGCGGCCCTCGACTACGCGCACGGCCGGGGGATCATCCACCGCGATATCAAGCCGGCCAACGTCATGCTGCGCTACGATGCGGCCCCGATCGACCCGGCCGGGCCGTTGCCGGCCGCCGCCGAGCCGGTGCTGACCGACTTCGGCGTCATGCGCATGATCGGCGGCGGCCGGCTGACCGCGGCGGGCATGGTCTTCGGCACGCCCGTCTACATGAGCCCCGAACAGGCCCGCGGCGAGACGGTCGACGGCCGCTCGGATATTTACTCGCTCGGCGCCATGCTCTATGAGATGCTGAGCGGCGGGCCGCCCTTCGACCCAGCTGCGGATAGCCCGAGCGAGCTATTGATCAAGCATATCAGCGCCCCCCCGCCGCCGTTACGCAACGGGACGCCCGCCCTGCAGCGGGTCCTGGACCGGGCACTGGCCAAGGACCCCGCGGCGCGCTACCAGACCGCGCAGGCCCTGGCCGGCGACTTGCAGATCGCGGTGGCCGACCCGAGCGGCACCACCCTGGCGGCCCGGACGCTGCCGGCTGGGCCGGGGCCCCCGGCCGCCGAGCCGGCGCCCGTCGCGGGCAGCCCCGTGGCCCAGTATGGGGCGCTGCTGAAGACGATCGACATCTTCCAGGGTCTGGACGACGCCTTCCTGGGCAAGGTGGCGCGGTTGCTGGTCGAGCAATGGCTGCCCGCCGGCACCCTTCTCTTCCACCAGGGCGACCCGGGCGATGTGCTCTACATCGTGCTGGCCGGGCGGATCAAGATTTTCACGCGCCCGCCCGGCGGCACGGAAAAGGTGTTCGCCTTCAATAACCCCGGCAGCTTCTTCGGCGAGATGGCCTTGCTGACGGGCGAGCCCCGCTCGGCGAGTGCTCGCGCGATGAGCGACAGCCGGCTGCTGGTGCTGGCCAAAGCGGACTTCGACCAGCTGCTGGCCGATAACAGCGTGATCCCACGCCTGATGCTGCAGGCGATCGCCCGGCGGCAAGCGACGATCAACCGGCGGCTGGTGGAAGACCCGGACGTCGCCGCGCCACCCCCCACGGCGCAGGGGCAGGTCTGGGCGATCTACAGCCCGAAGGGGGGCGCGGGCACGACGATGGTGGCCGCCAACCTGGCCGTCGCGTTGGCGCAGACCCACCCCGGCGCCGTGGCCCTGCTCGACCTGAGCCTGCCGTTCGGGCAGGCGGCCGCCCTGCTGAACCTGGTGCCCCGGGTCGCGCTCGGGGCGATCCGCCCGGTGGCCTGGCGCGACCTGGACCGCGAGAGCCTGGACACCTACCTGCTGCAGCACGCGTCGGGCCTGCGGCTGTTGGTCGGGGCGCAGCGCCTGGAGGACCGGGACGCGGTCACGGTGGAGCATGTCCAGGCGGCCCTGGAGGTCTTGCGCCGCTATTTCGCCTATATCGTCGTCGATACGGCCACCGCCCTGAGCGACGTGGTGCTGGCGGCGATCGTGGCGGCCGATCGGACGGTGCTGCTGGCCACCCCGGCCCGCCCCAGCCTGCAGGACCTGCACGCCTGTAGCCGGCTGTTCACCGAGATCCTCGGCGTGCCACGCGAGCGGCTGCGCTATGTGCTCAACCACCCTCAGCCCACCCCCACCCTCCGCCCCGACGCCTTCGCCCACCTGCTGCAACAGCCGCTGGACGGGATCATCCCGTTCGACGCGACGGTACCCGCCCTGGCGATCGAGGCGGGGGAGCCGTTCGTGCTCACGGCGCCAGGCAGCCCGGTCGCCAGCGCGATCCTGCAGCTGGCGACCGCCCTGGCGTAATTATTGATCCACGAAGCCCACGAAGCGACACGAAGAGGAGCGCGCATGTTGATCTTGACCGGCCCCACGGCGGCGGGGAAAAACACGGTGGGCCGGGCGCTGGCCTTGCGCCGCCCCCGGTGCGCGGTCGTGGATTTCGACCTCGTGCGGGCCATGTTCGTGCAACCCCACCGGGCGCCCTGGCAGGGAGACGAGGGCCGGGCGCAGCTGTTGCTCGGCGCCCAGCATGTGTGTGCGCTCGCCACGGGCTTCGTCGCCACGGGCTGGGAGGTCGTGATCCTGGACGTCGTCGTCGCCGAAACGGCGGCCCTTTATCGCACGCGCTTAGCCGCCTTCGCGCCGCGCATCGTCCAGCTGCTCCCCGCCTTTGACGAGATCTACCGCCGCTTCCAGGCGCGCGGCCCCTGCCTTACCGATGCGGAGTTCCGCGAGGTCTACGCCCAACAGGAGCAGTTCACTGGCTACGATGCCCGGATCGACAATACCACGCTGCTTCCCGAGGCGGTCGTGGACTTGCTGATCCCGGGCCTCATCCCTTGTCCGCCGCGCAGCGCGTGGCCGTCTCCCGAATAAAGGCCAGCGTCTCGGCTGGGTGCGTCAGCCCAGCCAGCGGCCCAGGATCATGCCGCCGGCCGTCGCGCCCAGCCCCAGAAGCACGCTGCCGGCCGCGTTGAAGAGCGCGCTGGCGTAGTCGCCCTGCTGCGCCAGCGCGACCGTCTCGTAGGTAAAGGTCGAAAAGGTGGTATAGGCGCCCAGGAAGCCGGTCACCAGCAGCAGGCGATAGGCCGGGTCGCC
>DATGEF010000708.1:0-10123 GCA_035310405.1 Chloroflexia bacterium
CAACCTAACAGGCACGGGTAGCTACGTGACAACGCGCGGCGACTCGCGCTGCCGGGATGCCCGTCAGCCCGCGCAGGCGGGCTTCGTCCGCGTAGCCGCGGCTTCAGCCGCCAGGCGTCCTGCCCCAGGACCCTGCCGCGCGCTTAGGTTGATGCGTATAGGCACGCCGTGCCGCTACCCTATCGACATCAGATTACGCACAACAGCCAAAAAAGACCCTTGGAAGCCCAGGCCGGGGTGGGGTTAGGACAGCTCCCGCCCCGTCCTCTGCCCAGCCACTGTGTGTGCAAAAGCTGCCTGCCGCGCACCCTTGACAGGGCGGGCGGGCGGCTGCTATGATCGGCTACACACACGCACCATGCCCGCCAGAGGACGCGATCCCATGTCTGCCACCCCCGATTTCACGCTGGAGAATCCGGCTGCCGCCCCCGGCGCGCCGGGAGCCGGGGCCGCCGCGACGGCCTTCAGCCGGGCTGCGCCCCTGTACGACGCCGAGCAGCAGGCGAACCCGATCGCCCGCTGGACGCGGGCGCGCAGCCTGGCGGTGCTGGCCGGGGCCTGGCAGCCCGGCACGCGCGTGCTGGAGCTGGGCTGCGGGACGGGGGCCGAGGCGATCCAACTCGCCGCCCGGGGGGTAGAGATCGTGGCCACCGACGCCGCGCCGGGCATGATCGCCCTGCTGGCGGCCAAGCTCGCGCCCGGCGGCCCGGCGGCGCCGCTCGCGGCCCGGATCACGCCGCTGGTGCTGCGGGCCGCCGAGGCCGGGCAGCTGATCGAGCGCTACGGCCCGGCCGCGTTCGCCGGCGCCTACTCCAGCTTCGGCCCGCTCAACTGCGAGCCGGCCCTGGCGCCCGTGGCCGCCGCCCTGGCCACCCTCGTCCGGCCGGGCGGGCACGTCATCCTCTCCCTGATTAACCGCTATTGCCTCTGGGAAACCGCCTGGTACCTGCGCGCGGGGCGGCCCGCCCTGGCCGCCCGCCGCTGGTCCGGCCGGAGCCGGGCCACGGTGCGTGCTGCCTGGCCGGAGACGCAGATCCCGATCTTCTACTGGACCCCCGGCGCGGTGGAGCAGGCCTTCCGGCCCCACTTTCAGACCGTCCGCCGCCTCGGCCTGCCCTGGCTGCTCCCGCCCCAGTACCTGGACGGCCTGGTGCGCCGCGCCCCCCACCTATTCCGCCGCCTGGCCCGCCTGGACCGCCGCCTGGCCGGCACCTGGCCCTGCTATACGCTCGGCGACCACTTCCTGCTGGAACTGGTCCGCCAGTAGCCGATCCTGGCGCCCCGGCTAGCGGAGGGAAGATTCACGGCAAATCCGAGGGGCGGGGATCGAAGAAATCCGTGACGGTTTCGTCCAGCGGCCAGTCCAGGCTCCCATCCAGGGCACGAATATGCAGCCGCCTATCCGCGGCGCGGTACGCCAGCAGGCCCGCGCCCAGGTGCCAGGGGCTCCCGGAGTCGTAGATTCCCGACATCCCGCTATAGATCTGAGTCGCCGCGGTGGCCGGCGCGGCCCACTGCGATAAAGGCAAGCTCATGATGCTGTAAGGATGCGGTGACCTACTGAAATTTGTTGAGGCCGTATAGACCAGCCAGCCCGCCCCAAACTCCGTCTCCTCAACCCGCTGTTCCCTGGCCAGCGGGATCGACAGCGCATGCAGCCCCGTGGCGGGGTCGAGCTCGATGGCTTGCACTGGTGCTTCGCCAGAATCGGCAGGCCAGTCCCGGCCCAGTAGCAGCAGCACCCCATCGGCGCTGCGCGCGTCCAAAATGCTAAGGTTAACCGGGGGTTGCGCCAAACGTCCGGCCCAGATCGGGGCCGGGTGGGCCGGATCGGTGAGCTGCAGCCCCTGCGCGTTGCCACTCGGCCAGTTTAGCAAGATCTGGCCCCGGCGCGGTCCCTGGGCAATAAAAGTCGCTGCTAGCCCGGCGTCGCGCGCGCTGGGTCGAAAGGATACGGTGGCGAGCTGGCGCGGCGCCGCCGCCCGCAACGTATCCAGCAGCACCGCCGAGTCGGTAAAAACGCCACCAGTCTGGCTCGACACGACCAACAGCAGCAAGACATAGCGACTGTCCGGGCTGAACAGGACCTGGGACAGGCCCGCAGGCTCCTCCACCAGCAACTGGGGCTGGCCACCATCAGGCGCCGTCAGGTAGAGCCGGGTACGGGGCTGCGCCAGCGTCCCCACAGTGGCGTCGATGACGAGGAGATGCGCACCATCGGGAGCAATCTGCTCAACCCACCAGCCGGCGGGGAGCCGCGCAGGGATCGGGGCCGAGTTGCCCGATGCTTGATAGGCTACCGAGTCCACCAGGCCCTCGGTCGCTATGTACTCACCCCAAACGCCCGCCCGCGCGCACTGGAACCGAGTGGCATCGGCCAGGGCGAGCACTGCGCGTAGCGTGCCATCGGGGCTGTTGCGTACCAGGCGGCGGCCGCCCGGGCTGCGATCGGGCGTCCTGACGAGCACATCCCCATCCGGGCAGAAGGCCACCACCCGGCTGGATGCGGTACTGCCCGCGAGCCACTGCCAGCCGGCGGCACCATAATGATACAGACCGGGCGGGTTAGCCGCCGGGCGGAGGGCCAGTGTGCCGCTGAGCGCCTGGGTCGTCAGCTGCGCGACCGCCTGCGCCGCGAGGGCATCGCTGTCACGGTAGTGGGCGGCGCCGTGCCGGAGCCGGAGTAGCGCCAGCAGGGAGGTCGGCCAATCCGCGCGGCGGGCCGCCGCCTGGGCCTGGGCATACTGCGCGGCGAACTGGTCTTGCTGGACCTGCCATTGCCAGCCGCTGATGGCCAGGATCGCCAGCAAGAGGAGCCCGCCCAGGAGCACTTCGCGCGGCGCCCCCCGGCGGCGGGGCGGATCCGGCGCGGGGCCGCCATCCGCCCCGCCGAGCGGATCGGTCTCGGGCCACGGCGCGGATGGCGGCCGGGCGGGCGGGCGGGTCATGATCGGCGTATCGGGGATGTCATGGATCGCCTTTGTATCCGGCTATAGTAAGCCTTTATTCAGGACTCTGGCTCGCCGCCCGCTCAAGATACCCATACTGCTTCGCGGCCTGCGGGGGTCGCCTTTTCACGGCTGACTCGGCATTACCGAAACCAGCAAGGGGCTGAGACGAAGTGAGCTATGACGCCTTGGGCGGGATCCTCTACCTGGTGGAGCCCAAAGGTGCCTTTGTCGAGCGCCCCGTCTACCGTCCAATGCGCCGGCCGTGTCTCACCTACTGTCCAGAGCTCCTGGTTCCCCAAGCCCGCGGCAGCGGTAAAATACGTCTGCTCACTCGGGCTAGGACTCGGCAGGTTATGCCACTGCTGCCCGTCCCAATGCAATATTAGACTAGAATAGGGGTCCAGGATGGGTCGGCCCTGTTGGCGCATGCCGACCACCCAGGCGTCATCGCGGGCGCTAGCCGCGACGGCGTTAAACCGCTCTGCCGGGCCGAGGGCGGGAAACGGTACCGCGTTCCAGCGGGCGCCATCCCAGTGGGCGATCACCTCGCCCCCCCCAAAGCCCGACGATCCTACCGCCCAAACATCGTCCGCTGCCCATGCCGCGACGCTGCGCAGTTCGACGCCACTCGGGCCAGTGATCTGCTCCCAGCCGGTCGAACGCCCATGCAGAATCAGCGGTTGCCGGGTACTATGCTTTCCATCGGGCGCCAACGGGGCATCGCCCACCGCCCAGACATCCTGGGCGCTGCTGGCGCTCACAGCTTGTAACCAAACAGTTGCCCGTTGAATAGCGGGATCATGGAGCACCTGCCAGGTCTGGCCGTTCCAATACTCCACCAATGCGCGTCGGACAAAGTGGCTGCCCTGCACCATACCGACGGCCCAGGCGGTATCGGGCCTAACCGCGGTCACACTCCATAGGCTACTACCCGCCACCGCCGGGCTAGGAATCAGCTGCCAGTTGCTGCCATCCCAGTGATAGATCACCGCTTGGGTTTCTTGCTGCGTTTCAGTGAGGGTCGACTCCCCGACGGCCCAGACATCGTCGGTAGCACGCGCAGTGATCGCCCGCAAGGAGGTTATCGCACTTTGAGGGGGGGTGGGCAGGCGCAGGATCATCCACGCGGCCCCATCCCAGTGTTCGATGAGCTGACTGGCGTGGCCACCCACTGCGATCCAGCCGAGGGTCCAAACGTCGCGGGCAGACACCCCGGCGACTCCTATAAGTACGGTGTCAGAGTGATTAGCTATTAGCGGCGGCGGGGTCGTGACTTCCCAGGCGCCACAGAGGTTCCCCTGGCTCCCAGGCCATAGGAGGCGCCCGCGACTCCAGGCGGCCCCACCGGCCACCAAGGCGAGCACCAGGGTCGCCAGGGTGGCCCATCGGCGCCATGGAGAGCGCCCCGCCCCGCCACCCGGCGCGACTGGAGCCGGCGGGAGCCTGGCCAAATCGACCGTCTTCATATTGTTCGTAACTACCTCGAATGCAGTGTATGCGAAAGCAGCGTGTCTGACAAGCTGTTGGGCCCCAGCGATTTGGAGAGTCTGCTTAAGGCCGCGTCGTGCTCAGCGGCTAGGGCGGGGCAAAGAGATCGACATCGGCAAAGGGGTAGCTGCGGTGAGCCGCCAGCGGGAAGGCCGTGCCGATCTGCCGGCGCAAGGCGCCGTCGGGGTCCAGGAACGGCAGGTAGATCAGCCAGATGCGCCCCGCCGTGGGCACCTGGGGGGCCAGGACCGCCCACTGTTGGGCCGGGAGCTGGGCGGGCTCCGGCAGGGGCCAGAGGACATAGCCCTGGCGCACGTCCTCATCCGCCGGCAGGGCATGCACCGGGCCGTCGTAGTACTGGGCCAGCATCGGCGGCAGCAGGCCATGATTGGTCACCACGAGGTCCCCCGGCCGGACCTCAGCCGTCAGCAGGGCGCCGATCTCCCGCAGGCCGTCTCGCCCGTGGACCGGTTGCCGGTAAAAGGCCAGGACGCCGGCGCCTTGCGCCGCCAGCCACGCGCCGAGCAGGACGAGCACGAGCAACCGGAGGGCGCGGGGCCGCGCCGCGCGCAGGGCGCCCACGAGCCCCGCGGCGAGGACGACCAACAGCGCGGGCAGCACGAGCGCCAGGAAGCGCGGCTGCGTCAGCCAGGCGCCGGTCGCCGCCGAGACGCCGAGGATGGCGATCGGAAAGCCGCCGGCCACGATCGCCACGAGCCATCCCGCCGGGAGGGCCGGTCGCCGCGTTACCAGGGGTAACCCCAGCAGCACGGCGCCGAGGCTGAGCACGAGGAATTGCCAGCCGGGGGCCCAGGTGGCCGCGGCGCTCGCGGCCGCGGCCAGGGTGAGGGCCGTGCCGTACACCTCCGCCCAGCCGGCCCGATGACTGAGGTGGGAGAGCTCCGGCCACCGCTCGGCCATGCGCAGCCCCATGGCCACGAGCCAGGGGGCCCACACGAGCGCCATCAGCCCATGGGCGGCCAGCCAGCGGCGGCGCCGCGGCCCGACCGGGCTGCCGGCCGGGCTGCCGGCGGGGCGCGGCGCCGGCCCCAACCAGACCAGCCCGGCCAGGAGCAACGCGCCCAGGAGCAACGCGCCCATGTAGTGCGTGTAGAGCAGCAGGCTCCCCAGGACCACATAGCGGCGCAGCCCCCGCCCGGTCTGCAGCCAGGCCAGGCCGGCCGCCAGGGCCAGGGTGGCCAGCAACATCGACCAGGCATACATGGTCGCCTCTTGCCCAACTTCCACGGCCAGCGGCGACACGGCCAGCAGCCCGGCCGCGAGCAGCCCGGTCGATCGGCCCTCCACCAGCCAGCCCAGCCAGTACCCGGCGAGCAAGACGGCCCCGGCCGCCGGGACCGATAAGAGGCGCACGGCCACATCGCCATGCCCCACCAGGCCGATCCAGGCGTGCAAGGCCAGCCAGTACAGGGGCGCCGAGGGCGGTTGCGCCCAAACCGCGTGGAGCACGTCGCCCGCCGTGGGCAGCCGGGCGGCCCAGACCCGCCACCCTTCGTCGAACCAGAGCCCGCGGCTGTCGATGGCGAGCAGCCGCAGCCCCAGGCCGCCGAGGAGGATAGCCGTCAGCACCGCGCGCGGCAGGGTGCGTGCGCGGGCCGGGCCCCCGCCTGGAGTGGGGCTGGCGGGCGGCGGGGTCTCGAACCCTTCAGACGCCATCGGCGGCGTACCTCCGTCTGTTGCTCAGTGCGGCCCGGGCGCCGCCAGGAGC
The DNA here is from genome assembly GCA_035310405.1 of Chloroflexia bacterium. Taxonomy (GTDB): domain Bacteria; phylum Chloroflexota; class Chloroflexia; order QHBQ01; family JAICKM01; genus JAICKM01. The sequence continues at coordinate 6,169 of DATGEF010000708.1, forward strand.
CCGCGCTGCAGGCGCCGCCGGGCGGCGTGGCCGGTGGCATAGGCGAGCGGATCGCTGACCGGGCGGCCGCGCAGCCCCCGAAACGGGCTGGGCCGGCCGCCCCAATCGCCCGCGGCGATCAGCGCCGCATACTGGCGCACTGTGAGCGTGCAGAACCCTTCCGCCGCCTGGCCCAGGCCATAATAGCGGGCCAGGTAGTGGTCGCGTCGCGGCACCGGGGCGAGCCCCGCGGCCTGACTCGTATAACAGGCCAGCGCCGCGGCTTTCACGCGCCGGACCGTCCCGATATCGGCCAGGCAATCGATCAGGCGCGGCCCGAGGGGGACGAAAATCTCGTAAATCCGCACCTCCGGCTGCTGCTCCGGGGGCAGGCGGCCCAGGACCGCGGCCAACGCGCGCGCCACGCGCAGGTGCTCGGGGTGGTAGTCAATGCAGGATGGCGCATACACCACCGTGGGGGCCTGCGCCGCGAGCCAGCGGGCGATCGCGCGCTCGCCGTCGGCAGCCGCCCAGGCTCCCTCGGGCAGCTGGGCCAGGTCGAGCGCGGTCGTGCCCAGCACCGCCAGCGCGGCGTGGGCCTCGGCGGCCCGGCGGGCCACCCGGGCCGCTCTGGGCCCGGCCCCGGCCCGCGATGCGCCGCCGTCGGTGACCACCAGCACGGCCACCGGGTGGCCCGCCGCCCGGTGGCGGCCCATCACCCCGCCGCAGCCGGCGGTTTCATCGTCCGGGTGCGGGGCGACAATCCCGACCCGCTGGCCGTCCGTTGCCTGCCAGCGTGCCACCGGCCGCCGCGGCCCGTAGCGACCCGCGAGCGCGAACCCCGCGGCCCAGGTGGCTTCCAGCGCCGGGTAGAGGACCTGGCGGAGCAGGGGGCGCCCGGCCCGACGCAGGCTAGACCACATCGAAGTCCCCGCCGGTCAGGAGCCAGCGCGCCGGGTCGCCGAGCGCCGCGACCGGCGCCGCCGGGGCCAGGGGCACGATTTCAAAGTCGAACGCGCCCGGCGCGGGCCGGAAGCCGGCCGCGCGCAAGGTCTGCTCCAGGGGCGACCGGGGGGCCGCCGGGGCGCGCGCGGTTTCGGCCCCCCGATCCCAGAGGTCGTCGAGGGCCGCGCCGAGCAGCACGGCGGCCGGGGCCGGGTCATCCGGGGCGGTGAACAGGTCGGCGATGTAGCCGGTCGTGCGGCCCCTGGCTTCCGCGCACCGGTACGCGAGATAGCCTCGCGGCTCGCCGCCGGCATGCGCCAGCAGCACCTGGTAGTCCAGGCCGGGCGCTTGCCCATAGCGCCAGTCGACCCAGGCCCGATCGCGCACCAGGAGGCTCTCATACGTGGGCGCCAGGCGGGTCCAGAGCACGTCGAGCTCGGGCGCGCCTATGGCGAGCCGGCGCACGTCGAGGCCCCGCCGGGGCGAGGACCCGCGCCGCCAGGGGTGCCAGGCCGCGAGCATGGCGCCGCCGGCGGCCCGGGCCGGGACGATGAGCGGCGTCGGCAGCCGGCCCGGGCGGGCGAGGGCGCGCTCGATATGCAAAGGGCAGCGCAGCCAGCGTAACGGGAACAACGTCGTCCAGCCCAGGGCGGTGGTGCGCGATCCCCATTGCTGGTTGGGCAAGCCGAGCACCGCCGCCACCCCGGCGGCGCGCCAGCTGGCATAAATCGCCGCCCCGAGCGTCGTCAGAATGCCGCGCCGCCGAAAGTCCGGCGCCGTCATCGTGTCCACGGAGACCATGGCCGGGGCCGGCCGGCCGCCCAACTGGACCTGCACCGGGATGCCGGCGTATTGGCCGATCACTCGGCCATCGTCGGCAACCGCCACCCAGACATTCTCGACGGGCGCCGGCCGGCCTTTCAGCTTCCAGTGCCAGTGGTCCACGCTGATCGCTCGCCCAAAGACCTGCGCGAAGAGGGCGACTAGCTCGGTTTCGTCGCCCGGTTGGTAGGGGCGGATACTCCAGCCCGCGGGGCGCCCATCCATGGCCCGGTCCTCCTGCTGCGGGTCCACCACAAACACTACAGCTGATAGCATATCCCTATCCCGCGATTATAGCACAGGGCGGGGGCGGCTGATGCGGTATAATGGGCCAGGGGGTGCTCGGCAGGATTTTGCAGCCCGGCGGGGCGGCTGATTCGCAGGCGGCAAGAGACCTCTCCCCCTGCCCCCTCCCCGGCGCGGGGAGGGGAACGGCCGGGAGCCTGGCCGCGGCCGCCGCGCCGCCCGTCCCGCCGTCTTTTCCCCTCCCCGCGCCGGGGAGGGGCGAGGGGAGAGGTGCGTTCCCGCGCCGCCATCTCGCCGGCCGCCACCTGTGCAAAATCTTGCCGAGCATCCTGGGCCCGGCGCCTACCGGCCCGGGTCCTTGCACCGCAGTCCTCGCCCCGCAGAAAGATAGGCACGCCAGGAGGAGTCCGTGGATCGTCTGCTCCTGAGGCGCGGCGGCACGCTGCTCCTCTCCAATACCCTCGGCCAGGGCCTGGGCTTCCTCACCGCGATCGCCATCGCCCGGCTGCTGGGCGTGAGCGCCTTCGGCCAGTACACGGCGATCATGGCCCTCGTCTTCGTCTGCGGGATCGTGGCCGATGCCGGGCTGGAAGTCACGCTGACCCGGGAAGCGGCGGCCACGCCCGCGCGGAGCCGGGCGCTGCTGGCCGGCGGCCTGCAGGCCAAGGCCCTGGCCGGCGGCCCGATCGCGCTGCTGCTGGCGTGGCCGCCGGTCGCGACGTTCCTGGCGCCGGCGCCCGCCGCCATCCCGGCCATCCAGCTGGCGGGGCTGCTGGTGCTGCTCAACACCTGGAATGCCGCGCTGGCCGCCCTGTTCCGCGCCTGGGGCCGCATGGACTATATCCTGGGCCTCAACAGCGCCGGGCTCGGCGTGCAGCTCGCCGGCACGGTCGCCCTCCTGATCCAGCGGCCTAACCTGGTGCTCCTGGTGGGCTGGCTCATCCTGGTCCAGGTTGGCGAGCTGGCCGCGGGGCTGATCCTGTTCCGGCGGGGGCTGCGGGGTCTGGCGCCGGCCACCAGCCCGGGCCCGGCCGGCGCAGCACTCGATACCGGCGCGCGCGCCCTGCTCCGCCGGTCGTGGTCCTTCATGCTGATCGGGCTGCTGGGGGCGCTGGCCGGCCGCGTGGACCTGTTCCTGATCGCGGGCCTCGCCGGGCCCGCGGCGGTCGGCGTCTATTCCGTGGCCACCCGCCTGCACGAGCTGCTCGGCCTGGCGCCGAACTCCTTCTTTGCCGCCCTCTTGCCGGCCCTGGCCGCCGCCCAGGCCGTCGACGCGGCCGCGGCGGCGGCCCTCTATCGCCAGGCGCGCCGCCGCCTGGCCCTGGCCGGCGGGATCGCGGCCGCGGGCGGGCTGGGCCTGGCCGGTCTGCTCGTGCAGCTCAGCTTTGGCCCCGCCTACGCGGCCGCGGTCCCGGCCCTGCAGCTGCTCGCCCTGCTGCTTATCCCGCTGCTGATCAACCGCACCACGACCCTCTATCTGTACGCGACCGGGCGCGAGCGGCACGCCAATTATGTACTGGCGCTGAATCTGCTGCTGCGCGCGATCCTCGGCGGGCCGCTGGTGCTGATCTGGGGCCCGCCCGGCGCCGCCCTGGCCAACCTGGTCGCCGAGGGGGCGGTGCTGGGGGTCTATTGGGCCTCCGGCGCCATGCGGGGCGCGGCTTAGATTGGCCTCAAGCGGCCCCTGGGGTTATGAGGAGTGAGCACCCCCAGGTGCGAACGTTGCCCCACCCACGTTCGCACCTGGGGGTGCTCACTCCTCGCTCAACGATTGCCCACGGGGTGGCTGGCACTTGCACTAGCACTCTCCTCGATAAGCTCACCTCCTTACAGGAAATAACGTTCCCGTTCGCGCATCGTTTCCCACTCTCGGCGGGCGGCGGCTACGGCGGGCATCGTGCTCACCTCGGCGGGCGGCACGTCCCACCAGCTTTCGTAGCCGGGGACACCGATATAACGGTCG
>DATGEF010000709.1:0-15596 GCA_035310405.1 Chloroflexia bacterium
AGCAGCCCGACCAGCCCTCCCCCGGCCACCGCCGCGCCGCCCAGGGGTAGCCAGCGGACCACCCATGCACCGCCCCAGGGCCCGGCGCGGCCGGGCGGGGGGAGGGGCGCGAGTGCGCGCGCCAGCAGGAGATAGACGAGCACCACGATCGCTGCCAGGTAGGCCAGCTGGCTCCAGGCGGGTGCGACGAAGCCCGGCCCCTGGGGCTCGACCGTTACCCGGTCGAGCAGGAAGCTGCGGGACGCGGGCCCGCGCAACTCCAGCACAAGGTCGCGCGCGGCCAGGGCCGCCGGATGCGTGCCGTCGACGGCGAGCGGGAGGGTTTGCCAGCCGGTGGCCAGGGGCTGTTGCAGGAGCAGCGCACCGTTCACGATCGCCGTCAGCGGCACATTGGCATGGCTCGGCTTGAGGGTCAGCGTCACGCTCACGGGCACTCCGCCGCCCGTGCCGGGCAGCACGAGATAGCTGAAGGTGCCGGACGGCCGGAAGGTGCGCCCACCGGCCCCCTCATCCGCCCGATCCTGGAAGTTCTGGACGTAGGCCTGGTCACTCGGGCTGCCGACGTCGACGTCGTAGCGGTGCCGGACCTGGTAGGCGGCGACCGCGCCCAGCACGGTCAGGCCGGCCAGGCCCCAGAGCGCGGGCCGGGCCAGCAGCCGGCCGAGCGTGCGGACCTCCGGCCCGAGCAGCCGGCCCAGCGGCCGGGCGACCGCCAGCAGCCCATGGGCGCCGAGCACCGCGCTCAGCAGCGGGACGGCCAGCGCCGTCAGCGGCAGCCGGGCCGCCGCCAGCCCGAGCACCCACGCCAGCCCGGCCAGGCCGGCCCCCGCCAGGGGTAGCCCGGGCGGGCGGAGCACGCGCGGGAGACCCCCGGCCGGCACCATGTAGAAGCCCCGGGCCAGCAGCAAGTAGAGCAGCAGCACGAAGGCGGCCAGGTAGGCCAGCTGGCTCCAGGCGGGCACCACGAGCCCCGGGCCCGCCGCGCCCACCAGCACCCGGTCCAGCAGGATGCTCCCGGTCACCGGCGCGCGCATCTCGATCACCAGGTCCCGCGCGGCCAGGGCCGCCGGATGGCTCGCGTCGACGCTGAAAGTGTAGTGCTGCCAGCCGCCCGGCAGGCGCTTCTGGAGCACCGCCGCGCCATTCACCAGGATCGTCAGCGGCATCGTGGCGCGGGCCGGGCTCAGCGTGACCGTGACGCTGTAGGGCACCCCCCCGCCGATGCCCGGCAGGATCAGATAGCCATAGGCATCCGACTGGCGAAAGGTCCGGCCGCTGGCGTCGGCCTGCGGCGCTTGGAAATTGCGCAGGTAGAGGCTGTCGGCCGGCCCGCCGACGTCGACGTCATAGCGTTGGCGGACCTGATAGGCGGCCCCGGCGCCCAGCAGCAGCCCGCCCAGGATCGCCCAGAACAGCGGCCGCGCGAGCATCTGCTGTAAGTAGCGGAATTCGGCGCGGGCGGGCCTGGTTAGGTGCGGAACCGACATGCCCCCATTGTACCTTGCCGCCATCCATTGTCAAGCTATGGCAGCAGGATCGCCAGCTGGGAGCTGGAGCTGGCCTGGGCCCAAAGCCTGCGGGCGCATGGGGGGTCCTGATTCATCCACGAAGGGCACGAAGGGCACGAAGCAAGGGCGGAGGGCGCAGCCCGCGATGCGAGCGGGGCGACCCAACCGGACCTACTTTGGCGCCCAAGCCGGGTACGCGTCTTGGGAAGCATTGTTGGTCAACCGGGTCTGCCCGCTCCCATCGGCGTTCATTACATAGATTTGGGAGTTGCCATCACGGTTTGAGATGAAAGCAATATGCTGCCCATCCGGCGCCCACGCGGGGGCAGCGTCGACGGCAGCATTGTTGGTCAGCCGGGTCTGCCCACTCCCATCGGCGTTCATCACATAGATTTCGTAGTGACCATCACGGTTCGAGTAAAAAGCAATCCGCTGCCCATCCGGCGACCACGTTGGCCACAGGGCATCAGAAGCATCGTTGGTCAGCCGGGTCTGCCCGCTCCCATCGGCGTTTATTACGAAGATTGCGTTTTCGCGAACAGGGAACGAGTCAAACGCGATATGCTGCCCATCCGGCGACCAGGCTAGGTCTTCGGAAACACCGTTGGTCAGCTGGGTTGGCCCGCGCCCATCAGCGCGCATTGCATAGATTCCGACGTAGCCACTGCTGAGCGAAGCATAAGCAATACGCTGCCCATCCGGCGCCCACGCTGGCTTAGCGACCACAAAAGCAGTATTGGTCAGCGGAGTCGGGCTGCTCCCATCGGCGTTCATCACATAGAGTCGCCAGTGGCCATCGCGGTTTGAAGTAAAGGCGATACGTCCACGAGTAGCTAAACTGCCGATAGTGCCGGCTGCTGTAGGCCTAGCAGCCGGCGAAATCGGCAACGGAGTCACAACTGGACGGGTCCGCACGAGAGGTGTAGGCGTGGAAGCGCTCCCACCCTCGCAGGCTGACAAAGTCAAGCTGAGGGCGAGCAAAACCAGCAGCAGAAAAGCTGGGAAATAGCGCTGCACGAGGAGACTCCTTGTTCTGGCCGGGCACCTGCTCCATGACCAGGTGCCACCAACGCCGATCCCGCGTCCGACCCCGCTGAGCGGGCCCCTTGATCTGGGCTTTCCATCGCGCCAGCCGCTTCTCCAGGCACGAATGCATGAGATCCGTAATTTGGGCGAAAATTGGGCAACTATCCGCCGGCCACCAGGCCTAGTTTCATGTTCTCGGTAGAGTCGACCGGCACGTCGATCAGCGTCGGCGTATCCATCTCCAGGGCGCGTCGCAGCAGCGGGGCCAAATCGTCCGGCTGGGCGACGCGCCAGGCCGGGATGCCGAACGCGGCGGCATACTGTACCAGGTCGGGATTGCTGAATTGGACACCGAACGTGCGGCCAAAGCGCCGCTGCTGATTGAGTTCAATCACACCGTAGCGCCGGTCGGTCCAAACCACGTTGACATAGGGCAAGTGCAGGCGCCGCGCGGTCTCCAACTCCTGGGAGTTCATCAAGAACCCGCCGTCCCCGCTGACCGCCACGACCTTGTGCGCCGGTTGGGCCAGTTTGGCCGCCAGCCCGCCCGGCACCGCGATGCCCATCGTGGCGAAGCCGTTGGAGATCACGACCGTGTTCGGCTTACCGGCGGGGTAGAGCAGGGCCAGCCACAACTTGTGGGCCCCGACGTCGCTGACCAGGATATCGTCAGCGGTGAGCGCCTGCCGCAGATCCCAGATGACGCGCTGCGGTTTCATCGGCATGCTGCCGTCGGTGGCGTAACCCTGCAGGCCGGCCAGGGCCGATGGGGCGGTCTCTGCTGAATCCTCCGCCGGGCCGGGGGCCCACCACGCGTGCGCCGGGGCCGGACACAACCCGGCCAGCGTATGCAGCGCCGGGCCGATCTCGCCCACCACCTCCAGCGCCGGCAGATAATGGCCGTCGATCTCGGCGGGCGTACTGTCGATGTGCAGGATTTCCTTGTCGCGCCGCGGGTTCCACAGCGCCGGGGCCCATTCCACCAGATCGTAGCCGACGGTCACGACGAAATCGGCCGCGGCCAGCTGGGGGAGGGCCGCCAGGTCGGCCCCCCGCCGTTGCAGGCCCACGGCGCCCAGCGCATGCGGGTCACGATCGTCGATACAGCCCTTGCCCATAAAGGTATAGGTGACCGGCAGGTTCAAGCGGTGAACCAGGGCGGCCAGGGCGTCGGCCGTCCCGTGCCCCGCGGCCTGCCGGCGGATCACCCCGTTGCCCACCAGCACCAGCGGGCGTTGGGCCTGGCCGAGCAACTCGGCGGCCCGCGCCAGGACATCCGGTCCGGCGAGCGGATACGTCGTGCGGCGCACCGGCAGCGGGCGCACCGCGGGGGGCACGGGCAGGGCCGCCACATCTTCGGGCAGCTCGAGATGCGTCGCCCCCGGCTTCTCCAGCCGCGCCAGCCGGAAGGCCTTGCGGACCATTTCCGGCACCGCGTCCGGGCGCTCCACCCGGGCATTCCACTTGGTGATGGGCCGCAGCATTTGCACCACGTCGATGTACTGGTGCGACTCCTTGTACACCCGCTCCAGGCCGGCCTGGCCGGTGATCGCCACCAGCGGAGCGCGGTCCAGGGTGGCATCCGCGATCCCCGTAATCAGATTGGTGGCCCCGGGGCCCAGCGTAGCCAAACACACGCCCGGATAGGTCGTCAAACGCCCATACACATCCGCCATGAAGGCCGCGCCTTGCTCGTGGCGGGTGGTGATAAACTGGATGCTCCGGCTGCGCGAGAGGGCGTCGAGCAGATTCAGTATTTCCTCTCCGGGTACGCCGAAGACATAGCGGACCCCTTCGTTTTCGAGGCTCTGCACTAGTAATTCGGCCGCGTTGGCGCTGCCGTTGGGGGGCGTTCCTGACGCCGTGTCGGGCGGATCGTTCATCGTCGGGGCGTACCTCCCTGGGGTCTGGCGGCGGGCTACTCGGCCGGGGTGGTGGACGGGGGTCCCTCCTGGGCCGGGCCGATCCAGACCGTCTGGATATTGACAAACTCGCGTATGCCAAACTCGCCGAGTTCGCGCCCGTAGCCGCTCTGCTTGACCCCGCCGAACGGCAGGCGCGGATCCGACGCCACCATCCCGTTGATGAACACCGACCCCGCCGCGATCCGACGCGCCAGGCCGCGCGCCGCCGCGATATCCTCGGTCCAGAGGTTCGCGCCCAGGCCGAACGGCGTCGCGTTGGCCACCGCGATGGCCTCCTCGCTGTCGCCGACGCGAATCACGGCCGCGACCGGGCCGAAGGTCTCTTGCGCACACACGGGCATCTGTCGCGACAGGTGGGTGAGCACGGTCGGGGCGTAGAAGTAGCCCGGCCCGCTGCGGGGCTGGCCCCCCACCAGCACCGTGGCGCCCTGCTGCACGGAAAGACGCACCTGGGCGTCTAGGGCGTCCCGCAGGTCCACTCGGGCCAGCGGGCCAATCCGGGTGGCGCGCTCCAGGGGGTCGCCCACCGGCAGGGCGGCGACTTCTTGGGCCACCAGCCGCTCAAATTCCTCGGCGACCTCCTGCACGACGATAAAGCGTTTGGCGGCGATGCAGCTCTGGCCGGCGTTTTGGAAGCGCGAGCGTACCGCCATGCCCGCGGCCGCGGGCACATCGGCGTCCGCCAGGACGATGAAGGGGTCCGAGCCGCCCAGTTCCAGCACGCTCTTCTTGAGCGCACGCCCGGCCAGGCCCGCGATATGGGCGCCGGTCGCCGAGCTACCGGTCAGCGAGACCGCGTGGACGCGCGGGTCCGCGATAATGGGCTCCACGGCCGCGCCGCTCACCAGCAAGCTGCGGAAAGCGCCGTCCGGCAGACCGCCCGCGCGAAACACCTCTTCGATCGCCAGCGCGCATTGCGGCACGTTGGAGGCGTGTTTGAGCAGCACCGTGTTGCCCGCCGTCAGTGCGGGCGCCGCGCAGCGAAAGACCTGCCAGAAGGGGAAGTTCCAGGGCATGATGGCCAGGAGCACCCCCAGCGGCTCAAAGGCCACGTAGCTTTCCGCGGCGTTGCTCGGCACCGGCGCGGGGGCTAAGAAACGCTCGGCGTTGTCGGCGTAGAAATCGCACGTCAGTGCGCATTTCGCGATCTCCGCTTCCGCCTCGGCAATAGGTTTGCCCATCTCCCGGCTGATGAGCTGGGCGAAGCGCGCCTGGCTGTCGCGCAGGTAGCGCGCCACGCGGTGCAGGGCCTGCCCGCGTTCGGGCAGGGAGGTCCGCGCCCAGTCGTTCCCCGCCCGGTGGGCCGCCGCGATGGCCGCCTCCACCTGGTCGGGGACGAATTCGTCAAAAGTGGCGAGCACTTCTTCGGTGGCGGGGTTGATGGACTGGATCATATTTTTCTCCCGTGGATGAGGGTGGCGAGGCGCCGGCGCTGCCCACTGCCGGTCCATTATACCACGACATCAGCGCCGCTGCCCGATACTCGGCTCAGGGCCGCGGCCAGGGTCCCATCCTGCCGCGAGTCCACGAGGAGCGGGTATGATCCACAGTAGGGGCAGGGCGCAACCAGGGCCAGCAGCGTAGCCACGTCCCGGCTGATGGTGGTCGGGCTCACCCCCAGGGCGCGGGCCATGCGCGCCTGCTGGCCGCGCCCCAGGCCATAGTGGCGGACGAGGTGGGCGACGCGAGCGCGCCGGTAGTTGACCGTGAATTGGCGCAGGATCTGGTATTGGTCGCGCATGGCGCTGACCCTCCCTGGGATAGCCTCGGGACACCAACCAAACCAGCGCGCCCCCGCCCGCCGGCCCCGGGGGACCAGGGCCGGCGGGCGGGGGCGCACGTCTAACGGCGGGGCGCCTGGCAGCCGGGACAGAAGGTGTTGGCGACGATCTTGGCGGACTGGCCGCGCGTGGCAGAGCCGGCGGGCCGGAAGTAGGGGCGGTTGGCGGGCGGGCCGCACGGCTCGCCGCCACCACCACAGGCGTAGCCGCTAATTACGCCATGCAAGCTGGCGCGCTCGACGAACAGCCAGAAGGGACTGCCGGGGGCGACGTCCGCGAACGTCTGCTGGACGGGAGGGATCACGTCGGTATACTGGGCGGCGTTGGTATCCACTTTGGCGATCTGGCCGCGGGTGATGTTGGTATAGGGGCGAAAGTAGGGCCGCTGCTGGCTGTCACACGGCTCCCCGGCCCCGCCGCAGCCGTAACCGTTGATGTAGCCGTGCTGCGCCAGTTGCTCGACGTAGATCCAGAATGGGTTGCTGCCGGGCACGTCCGCAAACGTTTGCTGGCCCGGCGGGATAGGGTCGCCCAACCCCGCGGCCAGGGTCATCAGTTTGCTGATCTGGCCGCGCGTGATCTGGTTGTAGGGCCGGAAGGTACCGTCGGCGTAGCCGGCGATGATCCCCTGGCAGGCCAGATAGTGGACATAGACATAGAATGGGTTACTGGTATCGACATCGCTGAATTGGAGCGCGCAGGGGCTAGGGGTGCGGGTCGCCGAAGGCAGCCCGGGTGCCGTCGCACTGGGCACTGGGGTGGCGCTGGGGCCGCCGGGGGTCTGGGTCGGCCGCGGCGGCGATGTCACCGTGGCGCTGGGCGGCGCGGGCGGGCGGGTGGCCGTCGGCGTGGCGCTGGGCACGGCGGTGGGGGGGGCGCAAGCGGCCAGCGCCCAGATGATGTCCAGTCCCGGCGTCAGCGCCGGCGCGTTGCACGAATAGGCCGTGTAGTTGCTACCGGTATCCTGCTGGAGGCCGACTGTGGCGCTGCCGCCGTTGCCGGGCACCGCGGCATAGACGAAATCCACTCGCTGCGCGCTTTCATAGAATAGCACCTCGAAGTTGACGTAGTTGTTGGTATTGCCGTGCTCTACCGCCCGCCATTCGATGACGAAGATACGGCTGGGCGCGCTGCCGAAGGCGCGGGTGAACACCCCGCACTGCCCGCTCGGGCAGGCCGGGTAATTCGTCGTGTCCAGGTCGTCCCAGTAGGGCAGGACGGCATAATTGAAGTTCGACACCGGCAGGCAAGTGTTGGCATAGGCGCTGTCGTTGCTGACAAATTGCAGGTTACCGTTGGAAGAGACGTTGACGTGGTCGAAGGGCTGGTTGTAGAAGAGGTAGGAGAAGGGCAGGGCAATAGTAGTCAGGACGTCGTCGCCGTGATTGCCGATATCGGTCAGACCGCCGGCCATAGTGCTGGTGGTCGTGTTATAGGTGTAAGACTGGGGCACTGGGCAGGTAGGGACCGGCGTGGGCGTGCTGGTCGGGGTAGGGGTGGCCGTGGGGGGGCAGGTGAGGTAATGCTCGGCCAGGGTTAGCACCGTGCTGCCGGTGTATTGGTCCCCAACCGCCCAGACATCGCCCGGCCCGGCCAGGGCCACCGCGTGAAGGTCGTTGAGACCGGTGCTGGGACTATCGCTGGGCACGACCGTCCAGGTGCTGCCGTCCCAGTGCTCGGCGACGGTCTGATAGCCGGTGCCGGTACTAGCCTCCCCGGCGAGCCAGATATCGGCGGCGGCGCGCGCGCTCACACTCTCCAGCAAGTTATCGGCGGCGCCGACATTGGGGCTGGGGACGACGTTCCAGGTGGATCCGTTCCAGCGCTCGGTCAAGGTATGGTAGGGGCTGCTACTGGTGTACTGACCGACAGCCCAAACGTTGTTGGTGGCCACGACGGTCACGCCGGTGAATTCGTTGCCGGTGGTGCCGGGGTTGGCGGTGGGCACGACCTGCCAGACCGTGCCGTTCCAGTGCATCGCCAGGGCCACATGAGGGGCGCCGTTTTGATAGTAGCCCGCGGCCCAGACGTCATTGGCGCTGACGACGGCGACATTGGCGAGATAAGTGTTGCCGGTGCCGATCGTGCCGATGGGGAAGATCGACCAGGCGGTGCCGTTCCAATGCTCGATGAGCAGGTCGTGGGCGGAGTTGTTGAAGAGACTGGAATAGCCGACGGCCCAGATGTCGTTGGCCGAGGCGCCGGCCACAGAATTGAGTTGGCTGAAATCGGCGTTGGGACTAGGACTGGGAACGATCGACCAGGCGGTGCCGTCCCAATGCTCGACGAGTGTATGATAATCGATGCCGCCCACGTTGGACGTGCCGACGGCCCAGATGTTGCTGGCGTCCAGGGCCGTGAGACCATAGAAGGAATGGTCGGTGCCGGGTTCGGCGTCGAGACTCACCCCCCAGAAGGTGCCATTCCAGTGCTCGATGAGCGCGCGGTCGGTGACCCCGTCATTGTATGCGCCGACGGCCCAGACGTTATTGGGCGCCACGGCAGCGACCGCGTTGAGGTGGTCGGTGGTGGAGGGGTAGTTAAAGGTGCTGACGGCGCTGAACGTTTCGCAGACGTTGGGCGCCGCGGCGGGCAGGCCCACCGGGTGGGCCTGGGCCGGTACGTTCCCCAGGCCCAGGCCGAGGGCCAGCAGCAAGACCAGCCCGCTGAGCAGCGCGAAGACAAAACCTCGGTTCATGAGAATCGCTCCTTCGTATTACGTGTCGCGCCTGGCGGCGGGCGGAGCACCGTCGCGCCGAACGCACCACACGCTGAGGGGTAAAACTATCTTGTGGTCAGCATAGCACCGCCGGGCCGCGCCCCGCGTCACCATGATTGGCTATTTATCAGCTACGACATTGGCTAGTTTGGCGTGGAAGGGGGGCTAGACGAGGCGTTGCTCGCCGGCGAGGTGCGTGGCCTGGGCTCGCGAGGTGACACCCAGCTTGCCGTAGATGGTACGCAGGTGCGCGTGGACGGTGTGGAAGCTGAGACTCAGCTGGTCGGCGATTTCGTTATAGCTCAAGCCCGTGACCAGCAGGCGTAACACCTCGCGTTCGCGGCGGGTGAGGCCCGGATCGGAGCGTAAGTTGGGCGTCAGGGCCAGGGCGGCGGGCGGGGCGAGCAACTCGGGGAAGGGGAGCGCGGCCAGGATGGCCGCCGGCGATTCGGCGCGCCCGGCGGTCCAGGCAACGGTCCAGGCGAGCGGGCCGATCGCGGCGCGGGCCTGGGCCACGGCCGCATCGTAGGCGGCCTGCTGGGCCGGCGGCAGGCGGCCGGCCAGGGGGTCCTGGATCGTCGCAGCGACCCCGAACAGGCGCGCCGCCAGCTCCGGCTGCCCGCCGATCGTGGCGCCGGCGGCCAGGCCGCGCAGGTTCTCGGCCTGTTGGGCCGGGCTGCCCAGCGCCAGGCTGAGGCCCAGGCTCTCCTGATAGAGGCGCAGCGCTGCCGGGAGATCCCGCGCCGCCCGGTAGAGGTCGGCCAGGCTCGTGAGGCTCAGGCTCAGGCTCACTCGGTCGCCGAGCGCGCGATACTGGGCGACGCTCTCTTTGTAATAGCGGATCGCGCCCGGGGGATCCCCCATATCGCGCGCCGCGTCGCCCAGGTTGGCCAGGACGAGGGCCACCCCGCGGGTGTCGTCTAACGCCCGGCGCAAGGCCAGCGCCTCCGCAAATAGCTCACGGGCGCGCTGCGGCGCGCGCTGGATACCGGCCAGGGCGCCCAAATTGTTGAGCGATGCGGCAATCGCGCGGTGATCCCCCAGGCGGCGGCGGAGGACCAGCGCCTCTTCGTGGGCGGCTTGCGCGGCGGGATAATCGCCTTCTTCGGTCGCGATAATGCCCAGGTTGTTCAAGGCCGAGGCCATCCCCAGCGCGTGATCCAACGCCCGATAGCCGGCCAGGCACTCGGCCAGCAAGGCCCGGGCCGGGGCGTAGGCATCCTGGGCCAGGGCCAGCACGCCCGCCCCGTTCAGCACCTTCGCGCGGCTCGCCGCCGGTAATGCGGGCAGGGCCAGCACCTGAGCGAGGAGCCGCCGCCCCTCGCTCAGGTGGCCACGCACATACCAGAAGCGCCAGATGCCGCCCGCCAGCGCGCCGGCGGCGGGGTCCCCCGCGGCCAGCAGGCCCCCGAGCGCGGCGCGCACGTTGGCATCTTCTTCCTCCAGGCGAGCCAGCCACTGCGCTTGCCGGCCTTCCTGCAGGGCCGGCTCGGCCTCGGCCACGAGCGCCCCGTAGTAGGCGGCGTGCGCCGCGCGGGCCGCCCCCGCTTCGCCCGCCGCGGCCAACTGCTCGGCGGCATACTCGCGCAGCGTTTCCAGCATCCGGAAGCGGGGTTCCCCATCGGCATCCATGGTCTGGGTCAGCAGGCTGTGGTCCAGTAAGGCGGTCAGCCCGTCCAGCAGATCGCCCATCGCGTCTTCGGCGGCGCAGACCGCCGTCACTCCGGCCAGCGGCGCGCTGCCCGCAAACACGCTCAAGCGGCGGAACAGGCGCTGCTCGGCGCCCGTTAAGAGGTCATAGCTCCAGGCAATGGTGGCGCGCAGCGTCTGGTGGCGGAGGGGCGCATCGCGGGGGCCGCCGGTCAACAGGGGCAAAGCCCGCGCCAGGCGCGCCAGGAGTGCCGCGGGGGAAAGCAGGCGCAACCGGGCCGCCGCCAGTTCCAGGGCCAGGGGCAGCCCGTCCAGCCGGGCGCACACCTGGGCCACCGGCGTGGCGTTTTCGGCCGTCAACTGGAAGGCGGGCTGCACCGCCTGCGCGCGGGCCACGAACAGCGCCACCGCGGCGACCTCGGAGAGCGCGGCCAGGGCGGGCAGGTGGGCGGGGTCGGGCCGGGCCAGCGGCGGCAGGGGATAGATTCGTTCCCCGCGCAGGTGCAGGGGCACGCGGCTGGTCGCCAAAATGCGGAGACCGGGGGCCGCCGCCAACAGGCTGCCGATCTCCGGCGCCGCCGCCACCACCTGCTCCAAATTATCGAGCACCAGGAGCAGCGCGCGGGGTTGCAAATAGGCCCGCAGCGTCGCCGGCAGCGGCGTCTCGCCCGTCTCGCGGAGCCCCAGGGCGCCGGCGATGGCGCCGATGACCTGGGCCGGCGCGGTGACGGCCGCCAGGGCGACCCAGGCCACGCCGGCCGGGTAGGCGGGAGCCAGGCGGTGGGCGACGGCCAGGGCCAGGCTGGTTTTGCCCACCCCGCCGGGGCCGGTCACCGTGAGGAGGCGCCCGGTCGGGGCTGTCACCAGGGCGGCCACGGTGGTGGTATCGGCGTCTCGCCCGATCAGCTGGGGGGGCAGCACCGGCAGCGCGGCCCCGGCAGTCCCGCTGCCGAGGGCGGGGGTGGGGGGCGGGGGCGGTCTACTCACAGGGATCGGCTCCTCGCTCTTGGTTAGCAGGCGTCATTGGCCCAGTCTTAGCGCAGTGCCGGCAGCAGCACGTCGGTGCTGACGAGTTGCGAGAGCTTCTTGGCGCCCACGCGGTTGAGGTGGTGGGTATCGGCGAAGTCGCCCGGCTCCTGCCAGAGCGCGTGATTGTTGTAGTCGACGAAGGGCACGCCGTAGCGGGCGGTGGTGGTTTGCAGGTAGGTGCGGTAGGCGGCGTAATCGGCCGGGGCGAGGAAGTGTTCGTGGACGGTGGTGATCGGCATGTTGATCACGGCGACGCGGATGCCCCGCGCCTGGGCCAGGGCCAGCAGCTGCTCGAAGCGCGTGGCCTGGTAGCCCTGCACCGTATAATCCCGCAGGTAGCCGCGCGGGCCGAGATACGTCGCGCGCATCTGGCGGACGTCGATCGCGGTCATCTGGTGGTTGAGGGGCAGGAAGCCATAGGCATCGTCGACCGGGGCGGCCGGGTCGTCGGGGGCCACGAGGTCGCCGAGGGTGTCGTGGAGGGTGCCGCGATAGCGGACCAGGTGCCAGGGCCGGCCGAGCAGGTAGGCCAACTGCGCGTCGATCCGGGCCAGCGGATCGGGGAAGGCCTGGCCGTAATCCGCCAGCGTGGCCAGTTCGTCGGCGTAGTTGTCGGGCAGCAGCGGGCTGTAGGGGTTGAACTCGTACTCGGATGTGCCGTAGATGATGAGGGCCGGCTGTTTGTCGGCGGTGATGGCGTTCTTGAGCAGCCAGTAGTTGGCCTGGGGGGTGCCGCCGGCCAGGCCCAGGTTGAGGATCTGCGGCCGGCGGCCGAGCGTGGCCTGGACCCGATTCATCAGCAACGACGGGCTGAGCCCCGCCTGCACGCGGGAGCTGCCCAGCAGGAGCACGTCGGGCCGCGGCGCCTGGTGGTAGAGGGCCAGGCGCCGGACGGGGGTCGCGTCCTTGGCATGCCGATCGGCCAGGGCCAGGGGCTCGACCGCGGCCACGACCAGGGCGTCGACGCCGGCCAGCAGGAGCACCAGCCCGAGCACCAGGCGCCCCAGGTAGCCGCGTCCGGAAGGCCCGGCGCCGCCAGGAGCGGGCCGCGCCGCCGGCGCGGTTTCGACAGGAACAGCAGCAGGCATCGGCACGCTCACCCTAGAACTCGAGTTTAGACAAACGGGCGGGTAAGGGATTGCCTTAGCCGCCCGGGTGCGGGACAATAGCGGTATGTGTACCTCCTCTGCTGCCCGCACAACGCAGCTTACCAACTTGTGCGCGTTTCGTCAAGCGGTCTACACCCGTTACGAATAATCGCAAAATGGAAATCCCCCATGCGGTTCCTACCCGGGTTTAGCGGATGATTGTGTCACCTGGAACTGGAATGGAGCTAGCAGCGTCGGGAATTCCGTGTTGCGGGCTCAGCCAATGAGCATCTTCGGCTATAATACACATGTGCTATACTACCAGCCATTATTCAGCCATAACTGGCCGTTACGGCATGCCGTGGGCTAGGGCGACGGGAGGGGGAACGTTCGATGCGTCTTCTTCGCTGGCTAGGCGGGCTCTTGGTGGGTTGCAGCCTGCTGTTGGCCGGCATCGTCCGGGCTGCTCCGGTCCCCGTGGCTCCTGTTCTCGTTCCGCTCATTGGTCCTATTGTAGGCATCACTCTGGATAGCGCTGGTAACGGTTGGGCCTGGACGGACCGGGCTCTGCTGCGCGTTGAGAATGGCACCTGGCAGTCTAGTTACCCCCCGCTCTCGCCGCGTCTGGTGATCGCGCGGGTCGTGGTAACCGCCCAGGGCCAGGAAGGCTGTGCCATTGGCAACCTGGAGACGCCAGGCGGTGGCTGGGCGCCGCGCCTGTTACGTTGGCGACAGGGCCTCTGGCAGGTTGTCTCCGCGGGTATTCCTGCTGACGGGGCGATGACCGATCTCGCCCTGAGCGCCGATGGGCGGTCTGGCTGGATTAGCCTCATCAACCCGGCGCAGGCCCTGTCGCTGCACGATGGCCGCTGGGTGCCGGTCGCGCCGCCGGACCCGGGAGGTTTCTACAACCTGGCGATCAGCCCCAATGGGCGGCTGGGCTGGGCCGTGGGACCTAGCGCGGCGGGATACACGTTGTACCGGCTGGCCGGCCAGCGTTGGCTGGCGGTCGCCCCGGTCTGGCTGCCCCCAGAACCGTTGCTCCCGGAACGTCTGGCAACAATCCGGCTCACCGCCGACGATGCCGGCAACGGCTGGCTGCTGGCCAATGACGCGGGGGATAGCGGTGTGGGCAGCGGCGTACCCCGACTCCTGCTCATGCGGCTGCGCGCCAACCAGCCGCCGCAACCGCTGACCGTTACCCTGCCGAGCGCTCCTGGGGCGGTCGTTAGCCTGGAAGACCTGACGGTCGATAATAGCGGTCGGGGCTGGCTCGCCGGTAGGACGCTCCAGCCTATCCCACCTAAGACACCGTACACCCTGCGGCCTCTCGTCCTGTTGCGCGTGACCGGGGAGGTGTTGACCGAAGTGGACCCAGCAAGCACGGGCGCCCCGCCAGGTTTAGGGTCTAGTAACAGGCTGGCCAGCAATGGCGACGGCACCCATACCTGGCTGGCCACGAGCACTTCCATTTTTCAATTTGGTGCTCTCACCGAGCTTGACGAAGCCTGGCCGCACGCGGCTCCGGCGGCCGCCCCGCCGTTGGCCGGGGCCGGACAGTGCTTCACGCGGGTACCGCACTGCTTACGCGGTGTCTTCGCGCGCTATTGGCTGGCACATGGTGGCCTGGAGCAATTCGGCTTCCCGCTGACCCCCGAGGTCTGGGAAGCCCCGGCCGGTAAGCACTTGTTGGTGCAATATACCGAGCGGGCCCGCTTGGAATACCACCCGGAAAACCGTCCTCCGTATGACGTGCAGCTGGGCTTGCTCGGCAACGCCGTGGCCGATATTCGCGCACACGAAATCCCGTTCCAGCCTGCAGTTGCGCATGGTGGCCCAGGGTTCCAGTGGTCTCCCGCGACACAGCACAACATTGGGCCGCCGTTTCTGGCCTACTGGCAGAGTCACGGCGGCGTGCCCGTTTTTGGGCTACCGCGATCGGAAGCGTTCGACGAGCAGAGCGCTACCGATGGCAAGGTCTATCGGGTACAATATTTCGAGCGCGTACGTCTCGAATACCATCCAGAAAACATGGGCACTCGCTACGAGTTCTTGCGCGGGTTATTGGGAGTCGACTGGTTTAAGCAGACCTACGGCTACACACCTTAGCTCACCCTAGAACTGAAAATAAATAAAGCGCTGGGCGGCTGCGGGGAAGACGACCATCCAGACGACCAGCGCCGTGTAGTAGGCCGGCCGCCAGGCCCAGTCCCAGCGTTGCGCCGTGGCCCGCAGCCCGCCCGGCAGCCGGGCCAGGAGCCAGCCCTGCCCGCCGACGACGGCGAAATAGGCGAGCCCGACGCCCAGCACGAACCCACGCATACCGGGGCTGTAGACAGGCGCGGCGGCGACGGGCAGCAGCATCCGGCGAGCCAGTGCGGCCACCGTGGCCAGGGTATCGGCGCGAAACAGGACCCAGCCCAGGCAGGTGAAGTGGAACGTCACGGCGACCGCTAGGGCGGCGAGCAAGGGCGCCCGGACGCGGGCCAGCCACCCGACCGGCGGGCCGGCGCCGGGCAGCGGATCGGGCGGGCGTGGCCCCGGCCCGTAATCGCCGACCGCCCGCAAAGCGACGAGGCCGGCCCCCTGGAACGCGCCCCAGGCCACGAAATGCCAGGCGGCGCCGTGCCAGAGGCCGCCCAGCGTCATGGTCAGGAACAGGTTGCGGTAGGTCGCCGGCCGGCTGCCGCGCGAGCCGCCCAGGGGGATGAAGAGGTAATCGCGTAGCCACGACGACAGCGACATATGCCAGCGCCGCCAGAACACGGCGAGGTTGCGCGCCAGGTAGGGCGCGGCGAAGTTCTCGGGCACCTGGAAGCCAAACAGCTGGGCCGAACCGCGGCCGATATCGGTGTAACCCGAGAAGTCGA
>DATGEF010000710.1:0-4104 GCA_035310405.1 Chloroflexia bacterium
CAAGTTTAAGTTCCCCTCCTGCGGGCAGACGCCCCCCACGCCGACGGCGATCGGCACGCCGCCGACCCACACGCCGGTGCCCACGGTCACCGCAACGCCGACGGTGGTCGCGACCGCCTGCGCGAACTACACGGTGGCCACCACGACCGGTACGGTCGTGCCGGGCACGCAGGATATCGGCAACCACTGCGACGATTGCGCGACGAATCTCATCCTGCCGTTCCCGGTGCAGCTCTACGATCAGACCTTTACCAGTGCCTATGCGACGTCGAACGGGGTGCTCTCCTTCGGCAGTAGCGAGTACGCCTTTGGCAACGCCTGTTTGCCCGTGCCCATCTACAATTATGCGATCCTGGGCAACTGGGACGATCTGACCACCCAGGGCACCGGCCTCGGCATCTTCAGCGCGATCACGGGCACGGCCCCCAACCGGGTCTTCAACCTCGAATGGCGGGCCCAGCTGTTGTCCAACAACTCCAACCTGAATTTCGAGATCCAGCTGTTCGAAGGCCAGCACACGTTCAACATCGTCTACGGCACGAGCATCGGAGATGGGGGAGCCGGCGCCACGATCGGCGTGGAGCACACTATGAACGCCTTCACCCAGGTTTCCTGCAACACCGTCAGCGAGGCCGCCAACCGCCGGTTCACTTTCACCCTGCCGCCGTGCCCGCTGGCGACCGCCACCGCCACCCCGCCCTCGTCCACGCCGACCCGCACGGCCACGGCGGGACCGACCAACACGGCCGGGCCCAGCCCGACGCCCTGCCCGCTGAGCTTCACCGATGTGCAGGCCACCGACTACTTCTACACGCCGGTGCTTTACCTGGCCTGTCATGGCGTGATCAGCGGTTACAGCAACGGCGACGGGACCTTCAGCTTCCGCCCGTATAACAATACGACGCGCTCCCAGATGGTCAAGATCGTCGTGCTGGGCTATAACAAGCCGATTACCACGCCGGCGGGCGGCGCCTACACCTTTGCCGACGTGCCGCCGGCCAATCCCTTCTTCGCGGTGATCGAGACGGCGGCGGCCGACGCCATCGTCTCGGGTTACAACTGTGGCGGGCCGGGTGAGCCGTGCGATAGCGCCAATCGCCCCTACTTCCGCCCCTTTGCCAACGTCACCCGCGGCCAGCTGTCTAAGATCGACGTGGTCGCGGCGGGTTGGGCCTTGATCAACCCGCCGGCCGGTAGCTTCGAGGATGTCTTGTCGGGCACGGCGTTCTATACGTTCGTGGAGACGGCGGTCTGCCACGGGGTGATCTCGGGCTACAGCTGCGGCGGGCCGGGCGAGCCGTGCGACGGCACGAACCGGCCCTACTTCCGCCAGTCTAACCAGGCCACCCGCGGCCAGATCGCCAAGATCGTCTATCTGTCGGTCACCCACAGCACGCCCTGTGGCGCGGGGGGCCCATAACCGGCGCGTGGTCTTTGCCGCCGGCTGATCCCCGTCTCAGGGGCCGGGGGGGGCCTCATCCACCGCCGCGGCGGCGGCGGCGCGCTCCGGCGCCGGCTTGTGCCCATTGCGCCGGGCCGGGCCCTCGCCCGGCGTCGCCGGGTGGGCGGTCGGGGCGGGATGGGCGTTGTGCTGGCGCAGGGCCGCCGCCAGGAACTCGCGGAAGAGGGGATGGGGATTGGTCGGCCGGGAGCGCAACTCGGGGTGGAACTGGCTGGCGACGAACCAGGGGTGGTCGCGGAGCTCCACGATCTCGACCAGCCGGCCATCGGGCGAGACGCCGCTGATCACCAGGCCCGCCTGCTCCAACCGATCGCGATAGGCGTTGTTGAACTCAAAGCGGTGGCGATGGCGCTCGTTCACCTGGTCGGCGCCATAGGCCGCCGCGGCCCGGGTGCCCGGGATCAACTTGCAGGCGTAGAGGCCCAGGCGCATCGTCCCGCCGATATCGGCGATGTCGCGCTGGTCCGCCATAATATCGATCACGGGATCGGGCGTCCGGGGATCGATCTCCGTGCTGTTGGCGTGGGGCAGCCCGGCCACGTGCCGGGCCAGCTCGATCACCGCCATCTGCAGGCCGTAGCAGAGGCCCAGGTAGGGGATGGTGTGCTCGCGTGCATACTGCGCGGCCATGATCTTGCCCAGCACCCCCCGATCGCCGAAGCCGCCCGGCACCACGATCCCATCCGCGTCCGCCAACCAGCGCTCGACGCCGTCTTGCTCCAGCACCTCGGTGTTCACCCAGCGGATGGCGACATCCGTGCTCTGGTGCAAGGCGCCATGCTTGAGGGCCTCCGCCACGCTCAGATAGGCATCGTGCAGCTCGGTATATTTGCCGCAAATGGCGATGGTCAGGGTCGTCTTCGGCGAATGGATATGCGCCACCAGGTCCCGCCATTCCGCCAGGTCCGGCGCATGGGCGTCGAGGGCCAGCCGCTCGACGATGTAGCTGCCCAGGCCGGCGTCTTCCAAGATGAGGGGCACTTCATAAATGCTGCGCACCGTCGGCATTTCGATCACCGCATCCTGGTCGACGTCGCAAAACATGGCCACCTTGGCCAGCGTGCCCGCGTCGACCGGGTAGTCGGCCCGGCAGAGGATGACGTTCGGGTTGATGCCGATGGAGCGTAACTCTTTGACGCTGTGCTGGGTCGGTTTGGTTTTCAGCTCATGGGTCGCGCCGATGTAGGGCAGGTACGTCAGGTGGATGTACATCACGTTCTCGCGGCCCGCGTCGCGGCGCATCTGGCGGATCGATTCGAAGAACGGCAGGCCTTCAATATCGCCGACCGTGCCGCCGACCTCGACCAGCACCACGTCGGCGCCCGACTGGCGGGCCACCGCGGCGATGCGCGACTTGATCTCGTTGGTGATATGCGGCACGACCTGGATGGTGCCCCCCAGGAAATCCCCCCGCCGCTCGCGCGTGATGACGCTGTTGTAGATCTGGCCCGTGGTCACGTTGGCCGCGCGGGTCATATTCTCGTCGATGAACCGCTCATAGTGGCCGACGTCCAGATCCGTCTCCGCGCCGTCGTCGGTGACAAAGACTTCCCCATGCTGGTAGGGGGACATGGTGCCGGGATCCACGTTGATGTAGGGATCCAATTTCATCACGGCGACTTGCAGCCCGCGGCTTTTGAGGATGCGTCCAATGCTGGCGACCGTGATCCCTTTGCCCACCGAGGATACAACGCCCCCGGTCACGAAAATATATTTGGCCATGCGTTGCTCCTCTGGCCCCTCTGGCCCCTACCGTTATGGCCGGACTTCCAGGACCACGACCTGGGTGGTCTCCGGGAGGTCCCCCCCGCGGAGGACTAATTTCTCCTGCGGGGTCCACTCTTTCAGGCCCATTTCTTTGGCGAACCGGTCCAGGGGCTCCAGATTCGCCGTCTCGGGCCCCGTTCGATACATCATCGGCACGACCAAGGATGGCTCGATCTGGCCGATTACTTCGACCGCCCGGGCCGGGTCGAGCAGGTCCGACGCGCCGACCGGCACGAACAGCACCGCCACGTTACTCAGCGCGTCCACCTGCGCCGCCGTCAGCGTATGGCCGAGGCAGCCGAGATGGGCGATCACCAGCCCGTCGAGCTCATAGACAAAGATCGTGTTCTTGCCCTGCACGGCGCCCTTTTTGTTGTCGGCGAACGTGCCGACGCCGGTGATGAATACCCCTTTGACTTCGTATTCGCCCGGGGCGCGCAACACGCGCGGCTCCCCCTTGATATTGCCGGCGGCGTTATGGCTCGGATCGTCCCGGCTAATGGTCACGATATCGGCGCGCGGCCGGGGCACTTCCAGCCCCAGGCCCTTGTCGAACGGATCGGTGACGATGGTCGCGTCTTTGCCGCGCAGACGGAAAGCGGCGTGCCCCATCCAGCTAATATCCGGCATTCTCGCTCAGTCTCCTCTCAACCGCTAATTATACCATAACGAGGGGTCAGGGGTCAGGGGTCGGGGGTCGGGGATCCGGTCTTCGCGTCCTGAAACGGGGGTCAGGGGTCAGGCTCCGGTCTTCGTCGTCCTGATCCCCGATCCCCGACCCCTGACCCCTCGTCGGCGTCGTCCTGATCCCCGATCCCGGACCCCTGACCCCTCGTCTTGAGCACGCGGGCCACCACGTCGTAGCCGTAGCCGCG
>DATGEF010000711.1:0-10634 GCA_035310405.1 Chloroflexia bacterium
GCGTGTGTTGATCGTCGAGGACGAACTCTATCTGGCCGAAGCCATCCGCGATGGCCTGCGCCTGGCGGCGATCGCGGCCGACATCGCCGGGGACGGGAACACCGCATTGGAACTGCTGCACGTCAACGCCTACGACATCGCCGTCCTCGACCGCGACATCCCCGGCCCCTCCGGGGACGCGATCGCCAAACACATCGTCGCCTCCGGCAGTGGCCTGCCGATCCTCATGCTCACCGCGGCCGACCGGCTGGACGACAAGACCTCCGGATTCGAACTCGGGGCCGACGACTACCTCACCAAACCGTTCGCCCTCCAAGAACTCGTGCTCCGGCTCCGCGCGCTCGACCGTCGGCGCGCCCACTGCCGGCCCCCCGTGCGCGAAATCGCCGGCCTGCGGCTGGATCCGTTCCGCCGCGAGGTCTACCGCAACGGCCGCTATGTCGCGCTCACCCGCAAGCAGTTCGCCGTGCTCGAAGTGCTCGTCGCGGCCGAAGGCGGGGTCGTCAGCGCCGAAGATCTCCTGGAATGGGCCTGGGATGAACACGCCGACCCGTTCACCAACGCCGTGCGCATCACAGTCTCGGGCCTGCGCAAACGGCTCGGCGAACCTTGGATCATCGCCACCGTGGCCGGGGTCGGCTACCGTATCGACCCGCAACCCGGCACCGGGCGGGAGGGAGAGGATCGTGTATAGAGCGCCCGGGTTGAGCGTGCGCCTCAAGCTGACCCTCAGCTACGCCGGCCTCCTCATGCTCGCCGGTGCCCTGCTGCTCGCCGCCGTGGGGGTGTTCCTCCGGCGCTACGGACCCGACAGCGCGATCGCCCCCGACCATGCCGGCGCGCCCGACGAGTTCCTGATTCACGGCGACACGCTGGTGGTGTTGCGGGTCCTCTGGGGGGCGTTCGCGCCGACTGCGGCCATCGTGCTGGCGTTTCTGCTGGTGTTCGGGCTGCTGGGTGGGTGGATTCTCGCCGGCCGGATGCTCGCCCCCCTGACGCACATCACCGAGGCCACCCGCCGGGCTGCGGACGGCTCGCTCGCCCATCGCATCCGGCTCGCGGGCCGCCGCGATGAGTTCCACGAACTCGCCGATGCCTTCGACACGATGCTTGCGCGGCTCGAAGCCCACGTCGCCGCCCAGCAACGCTTCGCCGCCAATGCCTCGCACGAACTGCGCACCCCGCTGGCGATCACGCAGAGCCTGCTCGATGTGGCCCGCCAGGACCCGGCCCGCGACCCCGGCACCCTGGTCGAGCGCCTCCACGTTGTCAACACCCGCGCAATCGCCCTCACGGAAGCCTTGCTCCTGCTCAGCCGCGCCGACCAGCGGGCCTTCAGCCGCGAGCCCGTCGACCTGTCGCTCCTCGCGGAAGAAGCCACGGAAACGCTCCTCCCCCTCGCCGAAAAACGCGGCCTCACCATCGAGACCGGGGGCGACCTGGCCCCCACCCTCGGCTCCCAGGCGCTCCTGTTGCAGTTGAGTACGAACCTCGTGCATAACGCGATCGTCCACAATCTGCCGGAACAGGGCCGCGTCTGGGTCACGACCCGCGCGCGCCCCAAGAGTGTGGTACTCACGGTTGAGAATACCGGTGAGCCGCTCAGCCCGCAGGTCGTTGCCACGCTGGTCGAGCCGTTTCGTCGCGGTAGCGACCGCCGCGCCACCGATCACGCTGGGGCCGGCCTCGGCCTGGCAATCGTCAAGAGTATCACCCGCGCACACGACGGCACCCTCACGCTCACCCCTCGAGCCGCGGGGGGTCTCTGCGTCACGGTGCAACTCCCCGCCGCGCCTGGCTCACCGTGATTATCGACGACTACAGCCGCGCCGTCGCCGGCTATTTCCTGGGGTTTCAGACTCCCTCGGCGTTGCAAACCGCGCTCACGCTGCGCGGCGCAATCTGGCGCAAGGCGGATGCCCACTGGCACGTGTGTGGCATCCCCGACCGGTTCTACACCGACCACGGCAGCGACTTCAACTCTCAGCACATGGCGCAGGTCAGCGCCGACATCAAAATGCAACTCATTTTCTCCTGGCCGGGGCAACCGCGCGGGCGGGGGCGCATCGAACGCTTCTTCAACACGGTGAACCAGATGTTCCTGGAGGTCCAACTACCTGGACCTGACGCTGGGCGGCTATGTGGGCGAGGACGTGACCATCCGCTACGACCCCCGCGATATGCCCGTAGCCCGGCGCGAGGCACGTCGCCCCCGCCGATCGCGCCGCAACCGGCCCCGGAACAATCTGGACCAGATCAGCGGGGATGAGAAGGGGCTGTTTAATGGGCAGCCAATTGACGGTGGCCCACGAGTTCGGGCACATGCTGGGGCGGCCCGATGATTATGTGCGGCTGCAAGGGGCCGCCAGCACCAGGATGGAAACGTACAAATACCAGGATGCCGCCAAAGGCCAGGACATTGCCCTGAACAAAGATCTGAAGGAGAAGCTGGAGGTCGGGCCCCGGTCGGGCGGGCCGGCCTTCCTGCCCGCCTTACAAGAGAGCCTGCTCGACCTCTCCGAAAAGGCGGGCGTGCCGGTGCCCACCACGTTCGGGATGAAGACCGACACCGTGATGGGCGCGGGCGACAAGTTCCTCCCGCACAACTTCGTGACGGTCTGGGAAGCCCTGACGGCAATGACGCAAGATTACTTCCCGGCCAAGTACTGGAAGATCCAGATGACCTAGGGGGCGGTCCCATCCCCGCCCAGCGACAGATCGACGATCTTGGCGATCTGGCCGCGGGTGGCGGGTTGGGCCGGGCGGACGTAGGGCCGGTTCTGGCTATCGCAGGGCTCGCCGGCGCTGCCGCAGGCGTAGCCCGAGATAATGCCGTGGCCGGCCGCCGTTTCCACGAACGGGTAGAAGGCCGTGCCCGGCAGCACGTCCGCGAAGCTGCCCGTCGCCGGGCTGATTAGCGCCCAACCCGCGGCCACGACATCGATCTTCGCCAACTGGCCGCGCGTGACGTTGGCAGAGGGCCGAAAGTAGGGCCGGCGCGCGGTATCGCACGGCTCGCCCGGGCTGCCGCAGGTGTAACCCGAGACGACATTGTGCGCGGCGGCCGTCTCGATCACGGCGAAGAAGGGGTTCGCCGGCGGCACGTCGGCGAAGGTGTAGGCGCCCCCAGCCGGCGTGACGAGCGGCGTGCCGTAGCCGAGCACGACGATCTTGACCAGTTGGCTGCGCGTCGTGGCGTTGTAGGGCCGGAACGTGCCGTCGGTATAGCCGGCGATCGCCCCGCGGCAGGCCAGGTCGCGCACGGGGGTGTAGAAGTAGTCCGCCGGCTGCACATCCGTGAAGCCTACCGCGCAGGGCGTCGCGCTCGGCCCGCTTGTGGCCGTGGGGCTGGGAGTCGCCGTGACCGTATTAGTCGCGAGCGGGGTGCTGCTGGGGGGTGCGGTGCTGCTCGCGACCGGCGTGCGAGTCGCAGGGGGCGGGACCGCCGTGCTGCTCGGCGGCGGGAGCGGCGAGAAGCGCTGGCGGGCGGCGTAGATGTCCTGGTCGCCGTTGCGCGTATCGACCCAGGCGCCCCAGACCACCCCCGGCCCGGCAGTCAGGCCGATATAATCGCCGATGCCGTCCGAGCCGGGCGGGATGTTCACGCCCGGGTTGGAAAAGGCGCTGCTGATGCGCTCCGACGGCGCCCAGGTGAGCCCGCCGTCGAGCGAGGTGCGCGTGTACGCGGCGTAGTCGACGTTCGCCGGGTCGTCGCGGCGGTCGAGCCAGAGCGCGGTCAGGCGGCCATCCGGGGCGGCGGCGACCACCGGGAACCACTGGTCGCGCACGACGCCGGGCGGATCGTCGTTCAGGCGGGCGGGGGGCGTCCAGCTGGCGCCGTCGTCGGTCGAGCGGCTGGTCAGGATGTCGACCCCATTGGCCGCGGCGTTCGCGTAGTCCCCCCAGACCAGGGTCAGCCAGCCGCGGACGGGGTCGCGGGTCAGGCTGTGGTAGGTCACCAGGCGCCAGTGCTCGCCGGGCAGCGTGTAGGGGGGCGGCTGGATGGCAAACAGCGGTGTATCGGGGCTCCAGGTCACGCCGCCGTCCGTCGAGCCGGTGCGCACGAGGGTCGCGGTACCGTCCGGGTTGTCATGCAGGAAGATATCGATCACCGCGCCCCCGGGGAGCACCAGGGGTTGGGCGCCGTCGTCGTTGCTGGTCCAGGGGTCGTCGCTGATCTGCACCGCGGCGCTCCAGGTGGCGCCGCCGTCGGTGGAGCGGGCGGCGTCGATCTCGGCCAGGCCGAAGCGCGTCCAGGCGACGTCGATCGTGCCGTCGTAGGGGCCGCCGGTCGCGTCGAAGGCCAGCCAGGACTTGTCGTCATAATGGCCGGCGGGCGCGGTGATGGCCACGGGCGTGCTCCAGGTGAAGCCGCCATCGTCCGACCAGGCGCAATAGAGCCCGGCGTCTGGCCAATCGACGATGCCGGTCCAGAGGATGTAGGCGCGGCCGTCGCGCCGGAAGTAGACGGAGGGGTCGGTATTGCCGGAGACGGGCGGGCCGAGATCGGCAAAGGGCTGCTCGTGCCAGGTGGCGCCGCCGTCGGTCGTGGTGTCCAGGTAGTTGTGCTCGGCGGCCCGGTAATCCTTGAAGACGACCACGGCGTTGTCGGGGTTGCGCGGGTTGACGGCGAGAGCCGTCTCATGCTGGCCGGCGCCGCTGGTGTCCTGCACGACGCGTGTATCGGCCTCCCAGGCCGGGGCGTGGAGCGCCGGCGGGGCGGCGGCCAGGACGAGCAACAGACCAGCAGCCAGAAACCAACGGATCATCGTACCATAAGTATACCATGTTCTGGCGGCGCCGTCGGCGCCGCTATATATTGATGGGTAGCTCAACCCCGGGAGGCTCCGCGGCGGGCCGGCCGTCGAAGACGTGGGCGGCGATGAGGTGCGCGGTGAGCGGGGCGATACCCGGTTGCAGGAGAGCGTCGCGCCGGGCTTCGAGGGCCTGGTCGTCCGCGGTGACGCGGGCATGCTGGCGCAGGTGCTCGCCCCATGAGGGGACCACGAAGGTCTCCAGATAGCGGTCGGGATCGTCCAGGTCGCGAAACAGGTCCCAGCGCACGGCGCCCTCCCGGCGGCGGAAGCGGCGCATCGCCTCCATCACGGCGGTGAAATCGCCCGCCCGCCCGGCGGGCACCCGGTATTCCACCGTGACGAGCACCGGCCCATCCTCCGGCTCCGGCGACAGCACCAGCTTGGGATCGGGCCAGTGCCCGGAGGGCGTCAGGTCGAGGCGCTGGACGATGTGCAGCGGCCAGCGCCACGTCGCCGCCAGCCCGCCGACCAGGGCCAGGGCGGCCCCGGCCAGGGCCGTTCCCGCCCCGAATTGTTGAGCCAGCGCGCCCCAGGCGAAGCCGCCCACGGCCATCCCGCCCTGGAACACCATGATGTAGAGACTCACCGCCCGCGCGCGCATCCAGGCCGGGGCGGCCGTCTGCATGGCGCCGTTCACGCTGGACGTCATTGCCATCCAGGCCACCCCGCCCCCGATCATACTCACCAGCACCAGCGGCGTAAAGCGGAGATAGGCCAGCGCGAGGGTGGCGCCGGCGAACACGAGAGTCGCCGCCCCGGTCAAGCGGTCAAGCGGCAGCACGCGCCGCAGACGCGGCAGGAGCAGCGCGCCCCCCACGGCGCCCGCCCCCAGGCTGCCCAGGACAAGCCCATAGCCGGTGGCGTCGAGGCCCAGCTCATGCCGCGCCACCACCGGCAACAAGCCCCAGAGGGCGCTGGCGCCAAAGATGAAGGCCCCGACACGCACGAGGACGGCCTGCAAGGCGGGGGCATGCCGCACGTAGCGCATACCCGTGAGGGTCGCCCCGAGCATGGCTTCGGGCGGGGCCGCGCTGAGGGCGCGGGTGTGCCGCCAGCGGTAGATCACCCCCAACACGGCGAGGAAGGACGCGGCGTTCAGCAGGAAGACGGCGCCCGGCCCGGCCGCCGCGACCACGAGGCCGCCCAGGGCCGGCCCAATGGCGCGGGCCATATTGAATCCCACGATATTGAGCGCCACCGCCGCGGGGAGGTCCGGGCGTTCCACGACATCGGAGACCACGGCCTGCCAGGCGGGGCCGTCCAGCGCGCCGCCCACGCCCATCAGGAAGATCAGCACCAGGAGGGTCCAGGCGGACATCGCTCCCGCCAGGGTCAGCACGCCCAGGGTGAGGGCAACCAGGAGCAGCCAGGACTCGGTGACGAGCAACAGCCGGCGCCGGTCGACAACGTCGGCCAGCGCCCCGGCGGGGAGGCCAAGCAGCAAGATCGGCAGGCTGGTGGCCGTCTGCATCAGCGCCACCAGCAGGGGCGACGGCGTGAGCTCCGTCATCAGCCAGGCCGCGCCCACGCTCTGCATCCAGGTGCCGATGTTGGAGGCGACCAGGGCGATCCAGATCGAGCGAAAGACCGCCTGCCCCAGCGGGCTCCAGATCGAAGCGCCGGGCGCGGGCCGGCCAGCGGCGCCTGGCCGCGCCGGGGCATCCGCAGAGCGGGGATTCTTCATCTGCATGTTACTGCTCCCGGCCAGTCGTGGTCTGTAATCGGCCCTGAAAGATGCTTGCCCATCCTTTGCCGGGGTGCCGAAATTCGGTAGCCCGGTTGTTACGACGTGGGCAAGGACCAAGCAGCGAAAGATGCTAGGCCCATGGCGGCCTATGGGCTGGATGACCCCTGGCTCAGCGGGGTGACTTGGATTTGCCTCGCCAGCCCATAGGCGGTGGCGAGGTCGCTGTCCCCTGCCACGAGCGTGCGGCCGATCAGCAACACCGTGTTGTCCGGCGCGCCGATCTGCGTCACCCCAGCCGGCACCTTTCCCGTCCAGCCCGGTCCGCTAATGAGGTAGTCCCCGGCCGCTGTCCCCGTGGTGCGCCGGCCCACATAGGCGAAGTCCGTTCCCCACGGGTCCGTAAACTGGACGCTGTAATAGCGGCCCGCCATGTCCGGCACGTGCAACACCTGCGGCCCTGTGCTCAGATTGAGCCAGCCCACCGTGTAGAGCGTGTCGTGGTTGCCGGTGCTCTCCAAGGAGTTGGACTGCGAGGGAGCGGCGAGGGTCGGCAGCGTATAGAGCGTATTGAGGGGAAGGCCAGCGGAACCCGTTCCGCCAATACCGTGGTTGACGACCGTGTTCTCCAACCCGTTGTAGATGAAAAGCGGAAAGAAGTAGATGAGGGCGTAGGCGCCGACTCCCCATACCACCAGGACGGTCACGGCGCAGGTGAGCAGGTGGGCTTTCCACCGGCTTCCGGACTTGCCGGTCGGCGAGGAAGCGGAGGAAGCGGACGCCGTTGGGCGCTCTTGGCTGGTCGTGTCGTGGTTGTCCCTATTCGCCATTACGGCACCTCCACGACGGGCGGCACGTGGTACGCGCCGCTCAGGATAGCCGCGCCCGGCTGATAGACCCGGAGCCAGAGCTTGAAGTTCCCGCTCGGGGACGGAAGCCAGTTCGCCTCGTGCCCCGCCGGGGCTTGAGTCTGGATGGAGATGTCAACGGAGCCGTCAGCGTTGGGCACCAGCGCCGACCGGTCGCCGACGCTGTAGCGGTTGCTCGGATTGGCCACCAGATGGCCCGGCGGGTCGGTCATGGTCAGCGACCAGAAGGCCTGATTGGGCGGCAGCCCGCCCGGCGGGAAGTGCAGGCGGTAGGCATGCGCTCCCGTGAGCGTATGACCGGCGCCATCCGCCGTCGTCGTATAGTACACCGCTTCTTGCGGTAGGTTGACCATGGGCAGGGCCAGGGCGCAGGCGGCGCGCACCCGGATGCCGTTGCTGGCCTGGCCACATTGCAGGGTGATACTCCAGCTATTGACCGTCGTTTGCATGGCAGGGACCCCGGTGGCGACCAGCAGAATGGCCGTGCCAAAGGCCAGCACTGCGCCCACGATCACCCCCAGCACCACGTCCAAGATGATGGTAAGCTTAGGGATGACTGCCCCTACGCGGCGGAGAGCCGATGGACGAGCGGTTTGGGTCATAGTTGGATACCTCCCCTCTCCATTGACGAACGTTGTCATAGCCCGGCCTGATGAGGAGGCTAGGCCGCCTTCCCGAAGGCGGCGCGGACGTTCGGGCGGAAGAGATACCAGAGCAGCAGGAGGGCCAGCACGCTGGTGATGATCGAGAGGGCACCGAATCCCGAGATGAAGTACCCAACAATGTTCCTGACAAGCTCCAGCACGAGCGCGACGAGGCCCGTGGTCCAGGCCCAGCTCTTCAGCCGGAAGGCGCCAATGCCGAAGACGAGGTACAGGATGCCCAGGACGGCATCCCATATCGCCGCGTAAGCAAGTGTCCCAACGTCGTACTTGCTAGCCACAGCAGCCACACCGGAGGCGGCAAGACCGATCCCGATCAGTCCCAGCAATGTTAGGAGCAGATTGAAAATGCCATAGATGATGGCGAGGACCGCGAGGATGGTGACACCAACAGGTCGCTTCATGGGGTATTCCTCCTACGTTCGTCCGGCGCCCCGCCGCAGACTCGTCGCCGCGCCGAAAGCCCCAGCAGCCACCTGAGCCGGCACCGTACCGCCAGTATAGCACATTCCTTGGCCGCCCTTCCGCAGGCGCGCTGCGCGCGTGATAATTCATGATGGCCTGTCTCAAAATCCGTGCCGTAATCACCCTCGCATTTGTTGCATTCTGCGCAAAGTTTTGATACCCTAGGGCTACGGCAAATATCTGGACCGCATGAAGACCTTGCGCAAGCGGAGTAGGAGGAACGGAACGCAGATCCCGCCCCCCAACACACCACCGGCGGCCCCGGCGCTGCCCCCCTCGGGCCCCTATGCGGCAGGCCGGGCGCGCGCGGCGCCCTACCTGCGGGCGGGGTTGGCGCTGGGGGCGGCGGCCCTGGCCGCCGCGGCCGAGAGCCTGGCCGCGGCGGCCCGGTCCCCGGAGGCCACCGCGCCCCCGCTGCTGAGCTGGGGCCTCTTCGGCCTGGCCGCGCTGCTGCTGGCCGCGGCCACCTGGCCCGGCCGCGCGCTCTGGCCCGCGCTCCCGCCCGCCTGGCGGGCGGTGGGGCGGGCCCGCGGCCGGCAGGCGACCGTCGTCGTGCCGCTGGCCCTGGCGGTCGCTGGCGGGCTGGTGGCCATCCCCCTGTTCAGCAGCCTGATCCAGACGCCCAGCCCGCAAGCGCCGGCCAATACCGGCGCCTGGCTCGTCTGGATCGCCGCGCTGCTCTGCTTCGGGGGCGCCTGTGTGGCCTGGGAGAGCGGATCGCCCCAGACGCCGGAGGGCGACGGGGGCGATCCGCCCGGCGACGGCCTGCCCGCCCGGCTGGAGTGGGCGATCCTGGCCGGGCTGCTGGGGCTGGCGCTGCTGCTCCGCCTGCCGAGCCTGGACGACCTGCCGCCGGGCCTCTGGTTCGACGAAGCGCAGAACGGGCTCGTCGCCCAGCAGATCGTCGCCCCCGGCGCCCTCCACCCGGTCTTCCTCGGCGACTTCACCCAGATGGGCGGGCTCTATTTCTATGGCCTGGGCCTGGTCCTGCGCCTGTTCGGCGCGGGGATCTGGCCGTTGCGGCTGATCCCCGCGCTGAGCGGGGCGCTGCTGGCCCCCCTGCTCTACCTGCTGGCGGCCCGGCTCTACGGCTGGCGCGCTGGGCTGGCCGCGGGCGGCCTGGTCGCGGTCTCGGCCTGGAATCTCACCTTCAGCCGCTTCGGCATCGCCTCGTTGCCGACCGTGGCCCTGGACGTGGGGGTCTATCTCTGCGCGGTGCAGGCGTTGCGCACGGGCCGCCTGGGCTATTATGCCGGCGCCGGGGTGCTCCTCGGCCTGGCCCTGCACGCCTACTATGTGGCCCGGCTGGTGCCCCTGGTGCTCGTGGCCGTGCTGCTGCACCAGCTGCTGACGGTCCGCTGGCGCCTGGTGCGCGCGCTGCCCGTGGGCCTGGCCGTCTTCGCGCTCGGCGCCGGCCTGGCCTTCCTGCCGATGGCCCTCCTCGCCTTGCAGCAGCCCGCACTCTTCGGCGGGCGCATCGACCAGGTCTCGATCTTCAACCCGACCGTGGCCGCCGGCGATCCACTGGCCTTCCAGCATAACCTGACCAAGCACCTGTTGATGTTCAACTTTGTCGGCGACGGCAACGGCCGGCACAATCTGCCGGGCGCGCCGATGCTGGACGATGTGACCGCGGCGCTCTTTTTCCTGGGCCTGGGCAGCTGCCTGCTGCGCGCCTGGCGCTGGCAGTATTTCTTCCCCTGCGTCTGGTTCGTCGCCGCGCTGTCGGGCGGCGTCCTGTCCCTGCCGTTCGAGGCGCCCCAGAGCCACCGCACGCTCGAAAACAGCGTCGTCACGGCACTGCTGGCCGGGATCGCGCTGGGCGACCTCTGGCGACTCGGGCTGAGCATCCCGTGGCCCTTCCGGGCCGGCGCGCGCCGGGCCCCACCGCCGGTGCGCGCCGCGGTCCCCGTCCGCCAGGCGGGACGGCCTGGGATCGCCGCGGCCACGGCCGTGCCGGGCGCCAACCGGCCGGGCAGGCGGAACTATGGCGGCGCCCGGCTGGCGAGCGCCGCCGGGGTGCTGGCCGTCGTCGGCTGGGCGGCCAGCAGCACCATACCGCGCTATTTCGTGGACCAGGCCCACTCGCGCAGCGTCTGGGAAGACATGAACGCGCCCCAGCTGGCGGCCGCCCGCG
>DATGEF010000712.1:0-18127 GCA_035310405.1 Chloroflexia bacterium
CGCCCTGGCTGCTGTGCCGGGGGTACGGGCCGCCTTCGAGGAGAGCGGCGACTGGCGCCCGGCCGGGGCGCCCGGTCCCGGGCCGTTGATCATGGAGAATGGCCGCCGCGCCGCCGCCGTGGCCGCGCCGCCCGCCCCCGCCAGCGGCGGCGCGAGCACGTTCAGCTCGTTGCTCACCCGGCTGCAGCCCTGCGGCGAAGTGGTGGACGTAATCACGCGGGCCATCGCCGAGGAGCCCCCGGCCGTGCTGGGCACAGGCGACGCCATCCGCCCCGGCTTCAACCACGAGCTCGACCAGTTGCGCGAGGCCAGTCGCAACGCCCAGGGCTGGGTTGCTAACCTGGAGGAAGAGGAGCGCGCCCGCACCAGCATCCCGTCGCTGAAGGTCGGCTACAACAAGATCTTTGGCTACTACCTGGAGATCAGCAACACCCACAAGGACCGCATCCCGGCGAACTATATCCGCCGCCAGACGCTGGTGGGCGCCGAGCGCTATATCACGCCCGAGCTCAAGGAGGCCGAGTCGCTGATCCTCAACGCCAAGGAGCGACTGGTCGACCTGGAACGGAGCCTCTTCCAGGAGGTGCTGGCCGCCGTCGCCGCCTGCTCGGAGAAGCTGCTCGGCGTGGCCCAGGCGATCGCCCATATCGACGTCTTCGCCGGCCTGGCCGACGTGGCCGTCAGCCATAACTACGTCCGCCCCGAGATCCTCGCCGAGGGCCCGATCGAGATCACGCAGGGCCGCCACCCGGTGGTCGAGCGCAGCCTGCGCGAGGAAGTATTCGTGCCCAACGACGTGCTGCTCGACAATGCCGGCGCTCAGATTATGATCCTCACGGGCCCGAATATGGCCGGCAAGAGCGTTTACCTGAAGAGTATCGCCCAGATCATCTTGCTGGCCCAGATCGGCGCCT
The DNA here is from genome assembly GCA_035310405.1 of Chloroflexia bacterium. GTDB lineage: Bacteria > Chloroflexota > Chloroflexia > QHBQ01 > JAICKM01 > JAICKM01. The sequence continues at coordinate 915 of DATGEF010000712.1, forward strand.
TTGTGCCGGCCGATCGCGCCCGCCTGGGCCTGGTGGACCGCATCTTCACCCGCGTCGGCGCGCAGGACGATATTGCCACCGGCCAGTCGACGTTCATGGTCGAGATGGTGGAGACGGCCAATATCCTCAACCATGCCACGCCCCGCTCGCTCGTCATCCTCGACGAGATCGGCCGGGGCACCTCGACCTATGACGGGCTGGCGATTGCCCGCGCGGTGGTGGAATATATCCACAACCACCCGCGCCTCAACTCCAAGACCCTCTTCGCCACGCACTACCATGAGCTGACCGAGCTGGAGCGCGTCTTGCCCCGCGTGCGCAACTACAACGTCGCGGTGGCCGAAGAGGGCGAGGAGCTGGTCTTCCTGCGCAAGATCGTGCCGGGCGGCGCCGACCGCTCGTATGGCATCCACGTCGCCCGCCTGGCCGGCGTGCCCAAGAGCATCCTGAAGCGGGCGGAGGATATCTTGCGCGAGCTGGAGCAAGGCGGCGCGAAGGAGCGGCGCCGCGCCGTGATGCAAGACCAGTTGGGCCTGCCCGCCAACGGGACACCCGCCGGCCAGCTGACCTTCCTGAGTTCGGCGGCACCGGCCGAGGCTGCGGCCGGCCCCATCTACCTGCCCGATCCGCTGCTCGACGAGATGCGTGAGCTGAAGGTCGACGATATGACGCCGATCGAAGCCCTGGGCAAGCTTTATGAGCTGCGACAGAAAGCCCGCGACAGCGCCCCCGCGCCGTGATCGCCCGTTGCTGTAGCCGATGACGCTCATCTTGACCCGCCGGGATATGGAGTCGTTGCTGGAGCCGGCTGCCCTGATCGGCACGCTCCGCGCGGCGTTTGCCGCATGGGGCCAGGGTGCGGCCGAGGTGCCGGTGCGGACCTTCCTGGCGCTACCGGACGGCGGGGCGGTGCTCTATATGCCTGCGCTGCTGGCGACCCTCGACACGCCACTGCTCGGGACCAAGATCGTCACGATCCGCCCGGACAACCCGGCGCGCGGGCTGCCGCGCATCGGCGCGACCTGCCTACTCCACGACCCGCAAACTGGCCAGTTGCTGGCCATTCTCGACGCCGGGGCGCTGACCGAGCTGCGCACGGCGGCGACCTCCGCCCTGGCCACCGATTACCTGGCCCTGCCTGGGGCGGACACCCTGCTGATCTTCGGCACAGGCCCGCAGGCGCGCGCCCATTTAGCGGCGATCCCGGCGGTCCGTCCGATCCGGCGGGCCTGGGTTGCTGGGCACACGCCCGCCGCGGCCGAGCGGTTCGTCGCCCAGCACGGCCCTGGCTGCGCCTTTCCGCTGATCGCTATTGCTGGGCCGGGCGCGATTCGCACGGCGCTGGTGGAGGCCGCAATCGTCGCCACCTGTACCAATGCGCCGCATCCCCTCTTCGACGGCGCCTGGCTCCAACCCGGCACTCATCTCAACGCCATCGGCAGCTACCGGCCGGAGACGCGCGAAGTGGACACGGCAACTGTGGTGCGGGCGCGGGTGCTGGTCGATTCGCGGGCCGCGGCCCTGGCCGAAGCGGGCGACCTGCTGATCCCGCTGGCCGCGGGGGCGATCACGCCGGCACATATCTGCGCCGAGCTGGCCGAGCTGGTCCTAGGCCAGGCGCCGGTGCGGATCACGCCCGCCGACATCACCCTGTTCAAGTCGGTGGGCGTGGCCCTGGAGGACGTGGCGGCGGCCGGGCTGGCCCTGGACCGCGCCCGCGCGCGGGGCGGGGGGATCGTGGTGGATTTATAGCGGGCGGGGACCGCGGCGTTAGGCCGCGCGAGAATCGCCATGGGTGACGCGGCTGCTGCAGAGCACCAGGTAGGGCATATGCAGGCCAGTGGAAATGGCGAGCGGGTTGGCCGCGCCCCGTTGGCTGGCGCTGAAGACCAGGGCGATCAAGACCTGCATCTCGTTAAATGTGGGGAAGCGATTCGCGCCGCTGACCGCCAGCCAGAGGCGCATTTCCCCCGGCTCGCCCTGGCCGCTGTGTGGCCCGTGCTCCAGGCCGATCGTCACCTGGAGCCCATTGCTCAGCACGACCATCTGGCCGCCCGGGAGCCCCCGGAAGGGCCGCGCGCCGCGCACCTGGCTGAGGAGCTGCTCGATTTGATAGCGGTCGTGCGGTTCGATGATCATGGCGGCTGATCCTCCAGGCACCCGAGAGCTAATAAGTAGAACAAGTGTACTACTTTAGCCTGGATTTGTCAATAGGCCTGGAGCACGGCCTGTTTGTCGCCGCCTTGCTTATTGGCGTTGTTGCAGCCAGGCCAGCACCTTGTCGAGGGGCCAGGTGGTCAAGATATCCGCCGCTTGCGCCCAGCCGCGCCGGGCGACGGTGATCCCGTATTCGACGTTGGCAAAGCCCTCGGGATGATGGGAATCAGTATCCACGGCTAAGAGCACCTGGGCCTCCACCGCCTGCCGGGTATAGATCTCGTTCAGGTCGAGTCGCTCGGGCGAGGCATTGATCTCTAAGGCCGTGCCGGTGGTCCGAGCGACCGCGATCAACGCGGCGACGTCGAGGCCACTGGGCTCCCGGCTATTCAGGATCTGGCCGGTGGGGTGGCCGATAATATCCACATGGGGGTTACGGCAGGCGTCGATCACCCGCTGGGTCACGCGCTCGGCTTCGTGGCGCAGCCCCTGGTGGACGGACGCGACCACGATGTCGAGGCTCGCCAGCACCGCGTCGGGATAATCGAGCGTGCCGTCCGTCTTGATTTCGAGCTCCACGCCATGCAAGACCCGGAAAGGCGCGAGCTGGCGATTGACCTCGGCCACCTCGGCCGCTTGCTGCCGGATCTGGTCGACGGTCAGGCCGCCGGCGATCGTCAGACTCTGGCTGTGGTCGGTGATCGCCATGTACTGGTACCCACGGTCCCGCGCGGCGCGGGCCATTTCTTCGATGGTGGCCGTGCCGTCACTCCACTTGCTGTGGTTATGCAGGTCCCCTTTGATGTCGGCCACGGTCACCAGGTGGGGCAGGCGGCCGCGGCCGGCCGCCTCGATCTCGCCGGCGCCCTCGCGCAGCTCGGGCGGAATCCAGGGCAGGCCCAGCGTGGCGAAGACATCTTCTTCCCGCGCACAGAGGATGCGGGTGCCGTCCGGCCGATCGAAGCCGTATTCGTTCAGCTTCAGACCGCGGCTCAAGGCGCGGTCACGCATCTGGATGTTGTGCTCCCGCGAGCCGGTAAAGTGATGCAGCAGCGCGCCAAAGTGCTCCGGCGGCAGCACCATCAGGTCGACTTGCAGCCCATTGCGCAGCCGCACCGTCGCCTTATTGCCGCCATGCCCGACCACCGCGCCGACGATCGGCAGGGCGATGAAGAAATCGACGATGCGCTGCGGCTGCGGGCTGGTGCAGAGGATATCCATATCGCCGATCGTCGCCCGGCCGCGGCGAATCGAGCCGGCCATGTCGATCTGGTCGATCGGCAGCCCGCTGCCGCGCAGCTGGTCGATAATCTGCCGGGCCAACGGGCGGGCCACCGCCAGCAGGGCCCGCTGATCGGCCGCCCGCTGCTTCACCGCGGCGATGCTCTCGCGCAGGCGCTCCAGGGACTTGGCGCCGAGCCCGGGCACCTCCGGCCCCCGGCCGGCCGCGAGCGCCGTTTCCAGATCGGCGATGCTGGTCACGCCCAGCGCCTGGTATAACGCCAGGGCGGTTTTCGGCCCCACGTCGGGGATCGCGGTCAGCGCGAGGACGCCCGGCGGAATTTCCGCCCGCAAGCGCTCATAGAACTGCAGCCGGCCGGTGCGCAGCAGCTCGTCGATTTTGCCGGCGTTCGCCTCGCCGATGTTGGGCAAGTCCTCCAGCCGGCCCTGCCGCCAGATCGCCCGGATATCTTCGGGCATATTCAGCAGCGTGTCGGCGGCCCGGCGGTACGACTGGATCTTGAAGCGGTTCTCCCCCTTCAGCTCCAGCATCGCGGCGATTTCCTGCATGGTCCCGGCCAGGCTCATGTTGCCGATCCCGGGCGCGGGCGGGAGATCCGCCGGCGGAGGCGCGAGCGGCTCCTTTTTAGGCTTGGCCCCTTTGCCGGCCATAACACGATCCTCCAGTAGTAGGCAGCAGGCAGTAGGCAGTGAGACGAAGGGTCGGAGATCAAGGAGCAGGGGTCAGGATCCGATCCCTGACCCCCGCCTTCTAATCCCGCGTCCGGCTAGGCGTTGTCAACTCAAACCTGGCCGGAGCTTGGCCGGAGCTAGCAAGGGCTGGCGGCAATTCCTCCACGGGGGCTCAAGCCCCGTGGCTTCCTTGCTCGCCAGATTGGTGATCGCTGCCGGCGTGCTGGCCGTTGCCGCTTTCGGTGATGCCGTGATAGCCCTCACCGGTCGTCCCGCTCGGCTCGCCGGTGGTGCCGAAGTCGGCGGTCTCGTACTGGAAGGCCTCATCGCTGAAATCCGGCTCTTCCTGGCGCCGCAGGAAGAAGAAAGCGGCGCCCGCGGCCGCGGCCAGCAGCAGCCAGACGGGCAAGCCGAGGAAGCCGGTGCGCTTGGCCTTGGGCTGGACGGCATCTTCGACCTTGGCCTGCACATCCTGGGCCACTTTGGCTGATTTTTTGCCCAGGTCGCGGGCCGTCTGCTGGAGCGTGGCGCCTGTATCGGCTTTGGCCTGCTGGGCCTGCTCTTCGAGCCAGCGCACTTCCTGCTGCTTCGCTTCGAGGTTGCGGCGCACGATGCCCAGAGTCTTGCTGTCATGAATTTCGTCCAGGTGGTCGAGATAAATGCGGATGCCATCCTCGGCCCCTTTGACCATGCCGCTAATGCTGGCCGCATCGCCGAACAGCCCGGTGATCTTGCCCCAGAGGCCGGCCTTGGCGCTGCCGGACCCATACTCGACGGGCGCACCCCCGAGCTCGGCCAGGCGGTTGTTGAGCGCCCGGGCCTGCTTCTCATGGTCGCCGCGGAAGCGGCTATACTGGCGATGCAGCCGGCTGTCCTCGGTCTCCCCGATCGCCTCATCATACGCGGCGATGGCCATATACTCGACCTTGACCAGTTCGCCGATGGCTTTCTGGGTCTTTTCCAATTCCTTATCACTCATGCCATTTCCTCCTTAAAAGCTCCCTAAGTAAGGGTCACAGGTAAGCGTAACTAGCAGGATTCACCAGGATCTACCCCCCGGGGCAGCGATATCCCGATAGACAGAAAATACCGCCCGCGCTAGGACTCCCACCGGGGGCGGTAATACCATAGGCAGAGGATCAGCAAGACGCGTGCCGCCACCCCGGCGCGGGGCGCGGCGGCCGGGCACAAAAACACCCCCAGGGCCTCCCTGGGGGTGGCGAATAGACGATCAGCGACGGCGGGGAGCAACTTATCGACCGCGGCCACGTTCGACAAGTTTGTTTCTGACTGCCCGTCCGCCCCACGCCGCTGCCCCCTTATTCTGCCATACCGGGTTTAAAGAAACCTTAATCCTGGATTAAAGTTGGATTAAAGGATTGGAGTATTCGGCCGCGCCGGGCGCGGCCGGGCGGGGGTCAGGGGTGCTGTCCCAGGCCCTGCTGGATGCGCGTCGCGCGTACCTGGAACTGCCCGGCGATCTGATGAAACAGGCTGGCGACCGTCTCATCCACGCCAAAGAACTGCGCTCCCTGCGCCCACTCCTCGTCCCCGATCGAGTCCAGCAGCGCCAGCAGGGCCGTGTGTGCCTGGTCATAGCGGGCGCCTAACGAGTCGGGGGTGGCATTGCGCGCCATCGTCCGGGCGATCCGGGCATTCACCGCGCGCGACATGCCCGGCTGCGGCCGGACGCCCTGCCCGCGGCGGGCGCTCTCGATCGTGCGGGGTGCCGCGGCGACCTCGTCGACGATCTGCGACAGCTGTTCGCCCACTGTCCAGGCCGGGTCGGCGCTTTTTTGCCGCCAGTCGGCGCTGGAGAGGCTAGTGAGCAGTTGGTGAAACGCCGCGTGCGTCGCTTCCAACTCGTTGCGGATCGCCGGGCGCGGGGACTCGGCGGGCGCCATCTCCCCTGGCCTCTCCAGATTCATCGGTCGGGCTCCTCCTGCCTGATACTAATCATCGGGCGGGCCGTTTTGTGGACGATCAACTCAAAAACATCCGGGCGGGCATAATGGCCGGCGACATCCAGCATCCATTTGTGCCCCCGGACGGCGCGCGGGTCGATCGCGGCGTAGAGGATGTCTTCCTTCTCGCGGATCGGGCCGGCTAGGAACTCGCCCTCGGGCCCCACGATTGCGCTGTCCCCGACGTTGATCCACTCGCCGGCCTCTCCGTAGAAGCGGTGTTTGAACTCCCAGGAGTCCGGGATATCGCGCGGCCGCAACACGCTACCGCAGCCGATCACCACCAGCCGGCCCTCTTTCGCGATATGGCGGAGGGTGGCCAGCCAGGGCTCGCCGCGGTCCCAGGTGGCGGCGACATAGATCTGGACACCCCAGGCATACAGCGCGTAGCGGGCCAAGGGCATATAGTTCTCCCAGCAAATCAGGCCACTCAATCGCCCGAAGGGTGTATCGTAGACCTCTAGCGTGCTGCCGTCGCCCTGGGCCCAGACCAACCGCTCGCCGCCGGTCGGGACGAGCTTGCGATGCTTACCCAGAATCTGCCCCTGAGCGTCAATATACAGCAGCGTGTTGTACAGGCTGCCCCCACTCGCCTCGGTGTTCCGCTCGCTCAGGCCCATGACCACATAGGTCCCGGCCTCGTGCGCGGCCTGGCAGAGCCGGGCCGTTGCCGGGCTGGGGATGCTGACCGACTCGGCGAGGAAAGCAGTATAAACCTCCGCCAGCAGGCCTTCTTCGCCGGCCGGGATGGCCCAGACCCAATCGGGATACGCGGGGATGAAGGACTCGGGGAAGACGACCAACCGGGCGCCGGCCTGCCCCGCCGTGCGGATCAGCGCGCAGGCTTTCTCTACGGTCGCCTCGCGGTCCAGAAATACCGGGGCCGCCTGTACCGCTGCGACCGTAAACAGGGCGATCTGCTCGTCGGCCATGAGGGGCAATGTCACGCCTCTATCCTAATACTTGTCACGTAAGCTGTCAACTCTCGCCGGCCAGCGCCTGCCCAACCGCGGTCAGGACCGCGGCGTAATCGAAGCGCGCGAAATCGGTCGTGTCGACATGCAGCACGGTGCCGCCGATGTCGAGATCCGCGTAAAAGCCCTGGCGTAACTCCGGGCCGAGCTCCTCCAGCGTGTCGCCGTCGCCATGACCCGGGTGCCGCGTGTGCGTCGCAGCCCGGGCCGCGAAGCGCGCGAGGAGGACTGGGCCGTCGGTGCGGCATTGGACCTGGATGGGATGGAAGGCATGCTGCTGCTGCAGCTGCCGGAAGCGGGGCGTGGCCCATTCGGGCCGAAAGTTACTCTCGACCAGCACCGACCGGCCCGCGGCGAGCTCGATGTCCATCAGCAGATAGAGCAGCTCCATCGTCGCACCGCCCAGCCGGCGCGACCAGGCCCGGTCGCTCCAGCCAAGCGTATCGAACAAGACTTCCTTAATGCGGTCCTTGCCGAGCAACGGCAGGCGCAGGTCCGCCGCCAGGCGGGTCGCCAGGGTTGTCTTCCCGGTGCCCGGGGGGCCGGAGACGACGACAAGGCAGGCCATGCGGCCGCTATTCCACGAGCCGGCCCACGGCAATATGCTGGACATTGCCGCCGACCTCGATCTGGAAGTGGCCGGCCGCCAGCTGGCCCCGCAGATAGAGGATCGAGGGCCGGCCGATTTCGATCCCTTGCTCGACCCGGATGTCGACGGTCGGGCGCCCCAGGTAGTTGTGGTGCAAGAGGTACGCGGTCAGGCAGCCGTTGGCGCTGCCCGTGGCCGGGTCTTCCGGGATGCCGGAGAAGGGGACAAAGACCCGCACGTTCAGCTGGTTGGCCGGGTGGTAGGTCTCCGGGCAGTAGACCAGCACGGCTTTCGCGGCCAGGGGCTGGAGCACGCCGCCCAGCTGCCGGGCGTCGAGGCGCAGGGCGCGCATGGTCGCCAGCCGCTTCAGCGGCACGATGAGAAAGGGGAGCCCGGTCGATACTTCCTGGATCGGATAGCGGGCATCCATATCCTCGGGGACGAGCCCCAGCACGGGCGCCAGGATCGCCGGGGCCACGGTTGGGCCGAAGGTGGGCTGGAGCTGGGTCATGGTCAGGCGGGTGATCGCGCCGGCCGGATCGCGGGCCAGGGCGACCGGGACGCGACCCGCCGGGAGATCCAGGCGGACTTCGGCGACCGGCGTGCCGATCAGCACCTGGGCGATGATAAAGGCCGTGCCGAGAGTCGGATGGCCGGCGAACGGCAGCTCCTCGGCCGGCGTGAAGATCCGGACGCGATACTGCCCATCCCGGCTCTCCTGGGGAAAGATGAATGTCGTCTCCGAAAAATTCATTTCCTTCGCCAACTGCTGCATCAGGGCGTCGGTATACAAATGCCCATCCAGGAAGACCGCCAGCTGGTTGCCGCTATAGCGCTCTTCCGCAAACACATCCACGATATGGAATACCCGGTCGGCCATCAAGCACCCTCCTAAATCAGGCAGGAATCCGGCAGGCTAGAGTTTCCTGGAACCCTCTACCTTTTTGCCGCTTTCGGCGTTGTGATTAGGGTATGAAGATCAGCAGCGTGATTATAACACGCGGGTCCGTGGGCCGGCTACCGGCTCGTGGATGCTACCTACCTATGCCCTGTACATACCCTACACAGTTGTGGCACTGCTTTTGCTTTCAGAGATACCCGAGAGGGGCGTTCCGGTTCCCGACTGGAGGAGCAGACGATGTTACACTTTAGCTACATACCCTCCGTTGCCGGCTGGCGGCCTGCCGCTTTGGAAAGCAGCTTACGTGTGCGCACGGCGCGCCTCACTGATTGGTCCCGCCTTTACACGCTGCTCGGCGACGCCGGGTTGAGCCGCACCGGCTTTCCCGCCTGTCTCCCCTGGACCCTGGTGCTGGAACGGGGCAAGCCGCAGGATGATCAGGGCGAGGTTTTGGGCTGCATCGTGATCGAGCCCGGCCCCGTAGCCCTGCTCCGCTCGCTGGCCGTCGCCCCGGAGGGACTCGTCCACGGCTACGATGGGTTGCTGCTGGACCTGGCGCTGAAAATAGCCGGCCAGGCGGGCGCGGTGGACGCGGTGCTGTTGGTCGAGACAGCCGCGCAGCTGCCTGCGCAGCGGCTCGACTCCGTCTCCTGGGACGATCTGCGGGCGGCGCGTCCCGACTCCATGCTGGTGCGCGAGCTGGGGGTCTTCGATAGCACGGCCCTGGCCGTGCGGCTGGCCCTGCCCCGATCGACGCGGCGCGCCGAGGCGCATTAGCCCGCCGCCGGCGTCAGCGCGGAATCAGCAGCAGGGCCAGGGCCGCGACGGCGGCGGTTTCGGCGCGTAAGATCCGCGGCCCCAGGCTGACCGGCACCACGCCGGCCCGGGCCGCCAGGTCCACCTCTTCCGCCGTCAGCCCGCCCTCGGGCCCGATCAGCAAGGCGACCTGTAGGGCGGCGCGGGCGCGCTGGAGGAGGGGGCCGGCGGTCGCGTCGGAGGGTGCCTCTTCCCAGGGGACGAGTGCCACGTCGGCCCGGGCCGCCTGCGCGACGGCCGCCGGCCAGGCGACGGCCGCGGCCAGGTCGGGCAGACGGCTGCGGCGGCTTTGCTCGGCGGCTTCGCGTACCACCTGCGCCCAGCGCGCCTGTTTCCCGCCGCCCTCCGGCGCGCCGCCCGCGACGGTGCGCGCACTGATCACCGGGACGATGGCGGCTACGCCGAGCTCCGTGGCTTTCTGCAGGACCCAACTGAAGCGATCGCCCTTCAGCACGCAGGCGTAAAGCACCACCCGTGGCCCGGGGTCGGCGGGCCCCGGCCGGCGGGCCAGCACGCGGCCGTGAATAGTCCCCCGCCCGAAGCTCGTCAGCTCCACCTCGCATTCATCCCCGCTGTTGTCCAGCAGCACGATCCGATCGCCGGGGCGCCCGCGGAGCACATGACCCAGCTGGTGGGTCAGCGGGGCCGGCAGGTGCAGCTCGGCGCCGGGCGTGAGGGGGGTGGGCAGGTCGACGAAGAAGCGCTGCACGCTAGGCCGGGCGCTGGGCGATGATCGCGAGCCAATCGCCTTCCTGGCGGGTTTCCAGGATGGTCAGGCCCGCCTTCCGCAGGGCGGCGTCCACCTCGGCGCCCCGCTCGTCGATGATCCCGGAGGTGATCGCTACCCCTCCGGGGACCAGGGCCCCGGCCAGGGCCCCGGCCAGGTCGATGATCACGCGGGCCAGGATATTGGCGACGATCAGCTCGAAGTGGATGTCAGGCGCGATGCCTGGCCGCAAGGAGCCGGCCGCGACCGTGATCCGGCCCTGGAGGCCGTTGGCCGCCACATTGGCCGCCGACACCTCCACCGCGACTGGGTCGTTATCCAGGGCCCAGATCTGGGCGGCGGGGAGCTGGCGGGCGACGCCGATGGCCAGGATGCCCGAGCCGGTGCCCAGGTCGAGCACCCGCCGTCGGTCGGGCGTGGCATAGTCTTCGATAGCCCGCAGGCAGAGCCGGGTCGTGGGATGGGTGCCCGTGCCGAAGGCCATGCCAGGGTCAAGCTCGATGACCTGGTCGCCGGGCTCGGGCGTGTAGTCGATCCAGGAGGGCTTGATCACCATCCGCCGGCCCACCCGCGTCACGTGGTAATGGGCCTTCCAGGCATTGGCCCAGTCTTCCTCTTTCAGGCGCGTGGCCCGCAGCTCCCCCACCTGCCGCAGATGGCCGAGGTGCCAGAGCGCCTCGGCCAGCCGCTGGCGGGTATCTTCGGCGGTCTCGTCGGCGACGATATAGGTCCGCACCTGCACGGGCGCGTCGGGATCGACGATGTAATCCTCGTCCGGCTGGGGAATAATGGTTTCTTCGATGACCACGCCCTGGTTATATCCGTACTGGGCGAACAATTCGCTCGTCGCTTCCACGGCTTCGCGGTCGACGTCGACGGCTAGCTCCAGCCACTCCATGGCCTACCTGCTTTCCCCGCGTCACGGCCTACGCGTCGCGTAGAGTCGCCAGCCAATCGCCGATGATGCCGAAGGCGGTGTCCCGCTCCATATCCATCAGGATCTCGTGGCCGGAGCGCTCCAGCCAGTGGATCTGGCGGGCGGCCGGGGGGGTGCCGAACCGCTCCAGCGTGGCCGCGGTCACTTTCGGCGGGATGATCTGGTCCCGCCGGCTGGCCACGACCAGGAGCGGCAACTGGAACTCCGGCACCCGGCGGCCGATCAGTTGGCTATAGGCATAAAGCGAGGCGAAGGACCCGCCCTCGACCTGGGTATAGTTGGTATTGCGCTGGTAGGCGGCGTCGTCGTAGATTGCCCGGGGGGCGGGCGTGTAGTGCAGCACTTTGCTGAGGAGCCCGGAAAACGGCGCCAGGGGGCTGGTGAAGCCGAAAGCCGGCGCGACGAGGGCCACGCCGGCCAGCTGGGCCGCCCGCTCGATCCCCAACTGCGTGGCCACCAGGCCGCCCATCGACAGGCCCACGACCGCGGCGCGCTCCACCTCGCTCAGCAACGCGTCCAGCGCCGCCGTCGCGTCGGCGTACCAGTCCGGCCAGGTGACGCCGCGCAGGTCGCGCGGGGCGGTGCCGTGGCCCCGCAGGACGGGCATCCGGTAAGGGAGATCGAGCCGGGCGAGCGTCGGCAGCAGCCCATTGACCGTATCCAGGCTCGACGTATAGCCGTGTAACAGCAAGACACCGAGCTTCGCCGGAGTACCCATGGCGCACATCCTACTTTGCTACGGGCCCGCGGGCCTACTTGAAGGTTTCGTCGATCGCCCCGCCCAGGTCGGCCTGGAGGGCCGAGTCGTCGCCGATATTCGCGATCTGGTAGCTGCCCTCGACTACGGCCCGGTCGCCGATCAGGCTGCCGCTGAGGATCGCGGCGCGCACCCGGGCCTGATCCCCGACGATGCTGTCCCGCACCACGGAATCGACGATCACCACCCCGGCGCCGATGCTCACATACGGGCCGATCACGCTATGCTCCAGGGTGGCATCCGGGCTGACGAAGACCGGCGGCACGATCAGCGCACTGCCCTGGATATACGGCTCCTGCGGGCCACTGGCCAGGGTCTTGCGCAGCAGGTAGCGATTGCTATGCAGGATGGCGTCGCGGGTGCCCGTGTCTTCCCAGACTGTCACCGGCAGGACTTTGATTTTGGCCCCCTGATCGATCATCACCTGGATGGCGTCGGCCAGAAAATACTCGTTCTTGAGCATAATGCCCCGCTCCATCTGCTCATGGATCGCGGCGTAGATCTGGCCGGCCCGCTTGAAATAATAGAGGCCCACCACCGCATCATGGGAGAGGGGGTCCTCGGGTTTCTCGACCAGACGCGTCATAAAGCCCTGCGCATCGCTGACGGCGATGCCAAACCGGCTGGGGTCCGGGACCTCCTTGACGAAGCCGGCGCCGTCCGCCGCGCCGAGGCGCTGCAGCGCCAGCAGATCCGCCTCGAACAGGGTATCCGAGAAGACCACAAAGAGGTCGCTTTGCGGGTCGATTTCCGGCTCGGCCAGCAAAATGGCATCCGACTGGCCGCGCATCACTTTCTGTTCAATGGCCACGGCCGGGAAGGGGTATTTTTGCTTGACATAATCCAACAGCAGTTGCCCGCCGCGGCCGGTGATCAGCACGATTTTTTCGATCGGCAGCACCGACAGGGCATCCAGGATATGAGCGATCGAGGGTTTGCCGCCGACGGGGACCAGGGGCTTCGGCTTACTGTGCGTATGGGGCCGCATCCGGGTGCCCAGCCCCCCAGCCGGAATGATGACTTGCATACGACTCCTTTCGGATGGGTAGCGGCCCGCGGCGGATGCTAGCGCCGCACCCCGCGTCTAACGCGCGCACGACCCCGCCCGTATTGTGTTACAAGACCCGGCGTTTGTCAATCCTGCCGCGGCGGGTGCCGTTTCCCCTACCTGTTCCGTGGTACCCATCAGGACTTTAAACTCAGCACTTTTTACAGACCTTTCGCTCATTTTCAAGGCGGGTTCATCGAAATCCTGGCCAAGCGGTCGTAGATATCCGCCGGGAAACCAAGCAATTCCAAGATGCGGCCTTGCAAGTCGGAAAGGGGCGTGACATGGTGCAGCACGTGGCTACCCTGCTGAATCACCGTCAGCGTCACCCCGCGAAAGTTCGCCAGCAAGCGCTCGGTCGTCGGGCGGCTGGTGGTCGCCTGCGGCTGCCCCGCATACAGCCCCGCCAACCCCGCCCCTTCCTCCCCCAGGCGGCGCCGCACGACGAACTCCACCAGCGCCAACACCCGTACGGCGATGCTCAACAGCCGCACCAACCCCGTGGCGTGGTCGTCGCGCTGCAGGTAGAGGGGGCTCAAACTCAGCGGCGCCCCCTTGAGGCGCCCAAAGCTCTGCTCAATCAGGTACTCTTCCCGATAGCACAGCACCGCCTGCTCCAGCGACAACTCGCCGCTCGCGCGGTTCGTCGCGTACACCCGCCAGCCCAAGCGGGCGATGGCCTGCTGCAAGGCCCCTTCGTCGCGTTCCACGCTGAGCTGGAAGTCCCAGATCTGCTCCACCCGCTCCGGGCGTCCTTTGTAGCTGCGCACGCGCCGCTGCTGCTCGTGCTCACTGCATTGCACCCGCAACAAGCCCGCCACGCGGTACTGCGCCACGAGGGCCGCCGTCGCCTGCTCCAGCGCCGCCCGATCCGCGGGCCGTTGCTTGCCGCGGCGCCGCGCGTTGAGGGCCAACAACGCTTGCTCGGCGGCCGCCAGCCGCGCGCGCAACGTCTGCTCGGCGCTCTTCGCCGCGCCCAGCGAGCGCACGACCAAGCGGCGTTCGGGCCACTCCAGGGCCTGGTCCGCGTGGGTCGCGCGCAGCGGTACGCTGCATTCGTAGCCGACTGCGATGTCCACCACGGCCCCATCCGCCCGCTGGCGTTGCACCGTGCGCAAGGGCGTGGTGCCCGTGAGCACCGGCGCCAGGTACACACTTGGCCAGTCGAGCGGCAACTGCTTCTCCGGCAGCGGCAGCAAGTAGCAATCGCCACCGGCCTGCAGCAAAGCGCGGGTCGCGAGCGCGGCCATCTTGCTGTCCCCGACATAGAGCAACCCGCCGCGTCCCAGGCTGCTGCGCACCGCTTGGATCGCGGGGCCATACAAGGGGTCGTCGGCGGCGTGGCCCGGGAGCACGTGGGTCACCAAGGGCAGGGGCAAGGGGTCCAGGCTGGCCAGCATGACCTTGAGTTGGGGCAGATCCGGCCGCTTATCTTTGGAGTGGCCCCGTTGAAACAGGCCGTCGGCATCCACGCCCCAATAGCCACTGGCCGTGGTGCTATCGAGGCGGACTTGGCTGGCGGGCAAGTCATAGACGCGCAGCAGGCGGCGGTTGAGGGCGGCCTCGCAAGCGGCCCAGTACTCGTCGACACTGAAGTAGCGCAGCAGCGCCGCCAAGCGGTCATCGCTAAAGTCCAAGGCGCGCACCGCTTGGCCGCTGGCCTGCTGCAGGGTGCGCAGGTGCTGCGCCGCCCAGGGCTGGACATAGCTCAGGCGATGGTCGGCTTGGGAGAGAATATGGGCCAGCCAAATGGTCGCCGTCCAGCCCGCGTCCAGCCCCTGCCAGTTGCCGTGGATGGGAAAGTACGAATCGAGCAAATTGGGCAGATCCATCTGTTTCATTTGCGCCAGCAAGAGCGGGATGTCGTCCACCCGCTCGGTCGTAAGCGTGAGCGTTTCGGTCATGCCGAGAGCTTACCGAAATTCGGCCAACTTGTCTAGATTTGGGCGAAAGGTGCGTTTTTACTCAGGACTTTCGTGCAAGCGGGCGCGGAGCTCATCGGGCCGCAGCGGGACATTGCCGACTTTCTGGACCACGATCCCGGCCCCGTAGTTGGCCAGGCGCGCGGCGTCGAGCAGGCTTGCCCCCGCCGTGATCGCCAGCGTCAGGACGGCGATCACGGTGTCGCCGGCGCCCGTGACGTCAAAGACCTCGGCCGTATTGGTCACCGGGATATGATAATAGCGGTCGGCCTGGTCCAGGACCGAGACGCCGGCCGCCCCGCGTGTGACCACGATACCCTCGGTGGCCAGCTCCGCCCGCAGGCGGCGCAAGCCGGCGGCGAACTCGGCCTCGCTGCGCAAGGGCACGCCGATAGCCGCCTCGGCCTCGCGATCATTGCAGCGGAAGATGGCGACGCCGGCGAACTTGGCAAACTCGCCCTGCGCGTCGACCGTGATCACGCAGCGGGTCCGCGCCGCCAGCCGCCGGGCGGCCGCGACGACGGCCGCCGTGACCGTGCCGCTGAGATAGTCGCTGATCAGCAGGGCGTCGGCCTGCGGGAGCTCCCGCTCCAGCGTGGCGATCACGGCGGCCTCCACGGCATCGGCGATCGGGCGCCGGTCCAGTGTATCGACGCGGGCGAGGTGGTGTTGCAGGCGGCCGGGGCCCTCGGCGACGATCCGCGACTTGAGGATCGTCGGCCGGCTGGGGTCGACGACCATACCGCTCGTGTCGACGCCGCGTGCTGCCAGCGCGGCCTGGAGCTCGGCCCCGGCCTTGTCGGCGCCGACGACGCCCACCTGGATCGCGTGGCCGCCCAGCGCCTGGATGTTGCAGGCGGGGGCCGTGCCGCCGCCCGGCAGCACCAGCCGCCGGGCAAATTCCAGCACGACGACCGGCGCCTCGCGCGAGACCCGGCTGGGGGCGCCCAGGATGTATTCGTCCAGGATCAGGTCGCCCAGGACAATAATCCGTTTACCGTGGAAAGCGGGCAGCAGGTCCAGCAACCGGGCCATCGGCGATCGCCTAACGCAGACGCACGATGGTGAGGCCGAGGGCCAGCAGGATGAAAATCAGGCTCACCAGGTCGGTATTGGGGGGTTGGACCAGGGCCTGCAGGATGCTGCCCAGGGTGCGCGACTCGCTCACGCCGGTCAGGTCGGGGTTGCCGGGGATGTTGGAGATGAAGCTGGCGACCGGGAGGCTAGTCAGCAAGTAGGCCAGGGCGAGCCGGCTGAGGACGACCCCCCAGATCACGCTGACGATGCCGACCGCCTGCAGCCCGGGGCCGCGTTTCTGGTTGGCGGCCGCGCTGACCACCTCGCCCGCGCCGAGCCCGAGAATGAGCGCCGCCCAGAACTGGAAGCCGGGCAGGAGGGCCCAGAGCAGCCCGACGCCCGTGGCCAGCCCCAGGCCGGCCAGCACCGCCCGGGTATAATAATTCCGGCTGACGGCATAGGTGGGCAGCACCGTCACGTTGGCGCAGGTGAAGCAACGGTGGCCGACCGGTGTCGCTACGCGGCAACGGGCGCAGATCGGCTTGTCGCAGCGCCCGCACCGCAAATAGGTCGGCACGGTGGGATGATTGGCGCAATAGAGCGGCGCCGAGTCGGACGGGTCGGCCTTGGCGTCGCGCCCATAGGTTCCCCCATTATAGGCCACCGGTCGCTCCTATCTGCGCGTGGGCGGGCAGGGCGCGGCGCGCCCCGAGGTAGTGATCCGGGCGGGCATGGTAGTCGGGGTGGGCCGGGTTCGTGCTCTGCACGAGCACCTGGACGCCCCCTTTCGCGTGGATCACGCGCTCCTCGCCCAGATAGAGCATCACGTGGATCACCCGGGCCGGCGGGTGTCCATAAAAAATCAGGTCGCCGGGCTGCCACTCGGCGGGGCCCACCTGTTCCGGGATCTGGCGGAACTGCTGATCGGCGTCGCGCGGCAGGGTGTAGCCATGCACCCGGTAGATAATCTGCACAAAGCCGGAGCAGTCGATGCCCTGGCAGGTCATCCCGCCCCAGAGGTAAGGCGTGCCCAGGAAGGTATGCGCTGTGGCGAGGATCTCCGGGGCCGCCCCGGATGGGGGCGCGGCGACCGGCCGCACGGCGGCGGCATCCACCAGGGCGCGCGTGCCGTCCGGGAGCTGGAGCGTCACCGGCGCGCCGGGCGGCGCGGCAGGCGGGGTGGGGGGCAGCCGGGTGCCCATATAGGCCAGGATAGTGCGGCGGCCGGGGGTGCCGGTCGGCTCCAGCAGCGTCAGCGGCGTGCTCAACACGGCCACGCAGACTTCCTGCGGCGGGGCCAGGGGGGGCACTCCACAGAGCACCTGCTCCTGGCGGATCCAGCCTTCATAATCGGGCAAGCGCACCCGCAGCCACCCGGCGCCGCCGGGGTCGCTGTGCGTGGCGAGAACCATCAGCGGCGTCGCCAGCAGGGCCTGGTTGATCCGTTCCGCGGTGTCGCGCGGCTCCGCGCGTAAATCGGCGACCGGGAC
>DATGEF010000713.1:0-8075 GCA_035310405.1 Chloroflexia bacterium
CTTGGCGCTGTCGATTAGTGACGCGGGGTGGCGGCAATTCACCCAATACTGTGTCGTCAAGGCTGCGAGCGCCGGGCGGCAAGTGCTGTTTGTGAACCCGCGCTATACCTCGCAAACCTGTAGCGGCTGCGGCGCGATCCACAAGAAGGAGCTGTCCGAGCGGTGGCACTCGTGCGCGTGCGGCACCGAACTGGACCGCGACCATAACGCCGCGATCAACATCGCCCGGCTCGGATGGAGCCAACGTGCTCACGGGCACGTAGAAGCCGCGGGCCTTTAGGCCCAGCGGTACATCACCCAACGGCGGTTTCTTAATCCTGAGTGCCCCTAGCCCGCTGGATTATCGCCGTCCCGAAGTACGGATGCGGGAGCAAGCCATGATCACCCATCTAGGACGGGACGCATTCTTTGAAAAGAGATACCCCGCCAAACGGTGTCGAGCACCACAGTTCACCTTTGAACAAGTTTCTTTTGGCCGCCCGATCGAGGTTGTAATGTCTGACCCGGTGACCGAGACGATCCCCGATGCGCAATGCTTTGTCCAAGAAGCACCCTTGCGGGCTGAGGCGCTGGTCCAGCGGTTTCATGGACAGTTGGATTACTCGGTTGCGAGCCTAAACCCGGTAGATAGTTTTATCTTGAAGAAATCATATCGTCACGCTGATCCCTGGGCCAAAGAGCACAGCCGACTACTGCTCCAAGAGCTGGTAGCTTATTATGGGGAGGTATTGCGACGCAATCTAGAGGGTAGATGGGATGTCGTAGCAGTGAGGGGGGGAAATCTGCATCCCGTCGTTATTTGTAAAATAAACGGGCATAGACACGTGGAATATCCAGTTACCCGCATCGCCAAGTTCTGGCTGGGGCGGGAACGGGCCGATGGGCTAGCCGTGCGCTTGTACCTGCTGCAGAGTGGGGAATGGAGACGATTGGAACAATACATTAAGAGCGCCGATCAAGACCCTGCCTGGCTGAGAAAAGCCCGTGCCTGGGTGGACGGTTTTGTTCGGCGTTCTTAGGTTGCGGCGTATCGGGCAGCAGGTTCGCGCCCCAGCGGATTCTTCGCTGCGCTCAGAATGACAAGTTTTATATTTCCTGCTAATAAAACGCACTACATCAGCAATAGTTGGGTTCCAGGGGCCAGCTCCTATAACCACTGCCTAAAAGTGCCAAGACAGTGTTCGTCTTCTTCGTGCCCTTCGTGTCCTTCGTGGATAACATTGCGCCGGACTCCCGGGCCCCCGCGCCATCGCCTGGCAGGGGGGAACCGCGTTGTATACATAGGAGCCAGCACGGCCAAGCGTCGACAGGAGGCATAAGGACATGACCGAGGCATATCGCTGGTGGCAGCGCGGCGTGGTCTACCAGATCTATCCACGCAGCTTCATGGACAGTAATGGCGACGGGATCGGCGACCTGCCCGGCATCACCGCCCGGCTGGACTACCTGCAGCGCCTCGGCGTCGACGCGATCTGGATCTCGCCGTTCTATCCGTCGCCGATGGCCGATTTCGGCTACGACATCGCCAACTATGTCGACGTCGACCCAATCTTCGGCACCCTGGCCGACTTCGACGTGCTCCTGGCCGCGGCCCACACGCGCGGGCTGAGAGTGATCCTCGACCTGGTGCCCAACCATACCTCGGACCAACACCCCTGGTTCCGGGAGTCGCGGACGGCCCGGGACAACCCGAAGCGGGACTGGTATCTCTGGCGCGACCCAGGGCCGGATGGCGGCCCGCCCAACAACTGGCTGAGCAACTTCGGCGGCAGCGCCTGGGCCTGGGATGCGGCGACCGGGCAGTATTACCTCCATTCCTTCGTCAAGGAACAGCCCGACCTCAACCTGCGCAACCCGGCGGTCGAAGCCGCCATCGCCGACGTCATGCGCTTCTGGCTCGACCGGGGCGTGGACGGCTTCCGGGCCGACGTGATGCATGGCATGCTCAAGGATGACCAATGGCGCGACAACCCGCCCAACCCCCACTGGGCGCCGAACAGCAACCCGTACCTCGCCCAACTCCAGATCTACTCGCGCAACCGGCCCGACGCGCACCCGATCATCGCCCGGATGCGGCGGCTGGTCGACAGCTACCCGGGCGACCGGGTGCTGATCGGCGAGATCTACCTGCCCAATGAGCAGCTGATGCAGTACTATGGCCCGAACCTGGACGAGGCCCACCTGCCGTTCAACTTCCAGCTGATCGCCCTGCCGTGGAGTGCCCCGCTCGTGCGCCAGGCCGTCGACGCCTATGAGGCCGCCCTGCCGCCCGGCGGTTGGCCCAACTGGGTGCTGGGCAACCACGACCGCCACCGCCTGGCCAGCCGCGTCGGCCCCGCCCAGGCCCGGGTCGGCCTGCTGCTGCTGCTGACCTTGCGGGGGACGCCGACGTGGTACTACGGCGACGAGATCGGCATGCAGGACGTGCCGATCCCGCCGGAGCAGGTGCAGGACCCCTGGGAGAAGAACGTGCCGGGGCTCGGCCTGGGCCGGGACCCTGAGCGCACGCCGATGCAGTGGGATGCCGGCCCCTATGCCGGCTTCTCGACGGTCCCCCCCTGGCTGCCGGTCGCCGACGACTACCGCACAGTCAACGTGGCCATGGAAGAGCAGGACCCCACCTCGTCCCTGGCGCTCTGCCGCGCGGTGCTCGCGCTGCGCGGCCGCACCCCGGCGCTGCAGGTGGGCAGTTACCGCGCGGTGCCGGCGGGGGACCCGGACGTGTTCGCCTACTTGCGCACCGCGGGCGACTCCCGTTGGCTCGTCGTGCTGAACCTGGGCCCCGAGTCCCACACCTGTGTCCTGACCGACCCGGGTGGCACCGCACTGATCCAGGTCTCCACCTATCTGGACCGCCAGGGGACGGCGGCGTTGAGCGCGCTCTCGGTCCGGCCCCACGAAGGGTTGCTGCTGGAATGCGACAACACGCTGCTGCTGCAAACGCCGCTCAGCCCGGCGTGACCGTCCTGGTCGCCGATCCGCCGCCCGCCCCGGCCGGGCCCGGATCGGGACCCCCGGAGCGCGCCTGGCCGGAGGCCGACGGCGGGGTCCCGATCGCGCTCGGCGGGGAGACCCAGGCCCTGGCTTTCGCGACCGCGGCCGCGGCCCTCAGCGCCGCGATCGGGCGTCAGCAAGCGCTACTCGCGGATCCGGCCGGGCCGGGGGGCGTGCGCATGGCCATCCACCAGGGGGAGATCGAGCCCTGGGGCGACGGCTATGGCGGACCGGTGGTGGACCGCGCACTGAACCTGCTGGCCGCCGGCCACCCGGGCCAGATCCTGCTCTCGCCCGAGACCGCGCGGGCTGTGCGCCCAGCGCTGCCGGCCGGGACGAGTCTCCGCGACCTCGGCGTTGTGCAATTGAAAGATCTCGGCCCACGCACGCCGGTCTTCCAGCTGATCGCGCCCGGCCTGCCCGCCGATTTCCCCCTGCTGCCGACGTTGGACCGCGCGCAGCATAATCTCTCGCCGCAGCTGGTGCCGCTGGTCGGCCGCGCCCCGGAGCTGGCCGCGGCCGTCGCCGCGCTCCACCCGCCCGGCAGCCGGTTGCTGACTCTGGTCGGCACAGCGGGGAGTGGCAAAACGCGCCTGGCGCTGCAGGTCGCCGCGGAGTTGCTGCCACTGTGCCCCGACGGGGCCTGGTTTGTGTCGCTGGCAGCCGTCACGGAGCCCGAACAGGTCGGGACGGCGATCGCCGGCGTCCTGGGGCTCAAGGAGGGCCCGGGGCGGCCCCTGTCCGAGACGCTCTCGGAATACGTGCGCGCCCGCCAATTGCTCCTGGTGCTCGACACCTTCGAGCACGTCGTCGCGGCGGCCGCCCAGATCCCGGCGTGGCTCGCCGCGGCCCCCGGGCTCCGCGTCCTGGTCACCAGCCGGGCGCCGCTCCACCTGCCCGGAGAGCAGATCATCGCGATCGCGCCCCTGGGCCTCCCCAATCTCCAGGATCTGCCGGCGCCGGGCCGGCTAGGCCAGTATGGCGCCGTGGCGCTGTTTGTGCAGTGCGCCCGCACTGTGCAGCCGGAGTTCCGGCTGACCGCCGAGAATGCGCCGGCGGTGGCGGCCATTTGTGTCTGCCTGGAGGGGCTGCCGCTGGCCATTGAGCTGGCGGCGGCCCGTATCCCGCAACTGGCCCCCGCCGCCCTGCTCAGCCGCCTGGTAGGCGGGGCCAGCCCAGCGCTGCTGCCCGCGCTGGCGACGGGGGCTGCGCACCTACCGGCCCGCCAACAAACGCTGCGCGCCGCCATCGGCTGGAGCTATACCTTGCTGCCGCCGCCCGCCCAGGTGCTGTTTGCCCGCCTGGCCGTGTTCGCCGGCGGGGGCACCCGCGACGCGATCGCGGCGATTTGTGGGGCGGATCTCGATAGCCCGGAGGCGGTCGCGGCGGCGCTGACCATCCTGCAGGAAAACAGCCTGGTGCGGGCCGATACCCTGGCGGATGGGACGGCGCTGTTCCGTATGCTGGCCACGATCCGCGAATATGCCCTGGAGCAGCTGGTCCTGCGGGGCGAGGCGGCGGATCTGCGCTGGCAACACGCCTTCTATTACCGCACGCTGGCCGAGGTGGCGGAGCCGGAGCTCCTCGGCCCCGAGCAGGCCCGCTGGCTGACGCAGCTGGAGCAGGCGCATGACAACTTCCGCGCCGTCCTCGCCTGGGGCCGCAGCGCTGCGGGCGATCCGGAGCTGGGCCTGCGGCTGGCCTGCGCCCTCGGCCGGTTCTGGCAGGTGCGGGGCTATCTCAGCGAGGGGCGGGCGCGGCTGACGGAGCAACTGAGCCACTATCCCGAGGCCCCCCCCGCTCTCCGCGCGCGGGCGCTGACCGTCCTGGTGACGCTGGTGATTACGCAGGGGGATTATGCCGCGGCGGCCACGTTGGGGCAGGAAAGCCTGGCCATCTGGCGCCAGATCGGCGCAGCGGCCGGCACCGCGCGGGCGCTCGCCAATCTGGGCAGCCTGGCGATCTACCAGGGGGATTACGCGCAGGCGGGCCGCTATCTCGAAGAGGGCCGCACCTTGTTTGCGCAGGTGGGCGACCGCCGCGCGATGGCGGTCGCGCTCAGCAACCTCGGCATCGTCGCCCGCCACCAGAGCGCCTACGCCCAGGCGGCCGCCTATTATCGCGAGGGCCTGGCCTTGTTGCGCGCCCTGGGCGATCTGCAGAGCCTGGCCGGGGTGCTCTTGAACCTGGGAACCATGTTGCTGATCCAGGGGGAGTACGCCGAGGCGGCCACCACGTATGCGGAGAGTCTGGCGCTGCGGGAGACGCTGCAGGACAAGCGGGGAACCGCCCTCACGCTCAGCCAGCTCGCCGAGGTCGCTACGCTGCAGGGCGATCTGCCGCGGGCCAGCGGCCAGTTGGCGGCGAGCTGCGCGCTCTTCGCGGAGCTGGGCGACAAGCAGGGGTTGGCCGAAGCCCAGACCAATTTGGGCACACTGGCCTACGCCGCGGGCGACCCGGCGCGGGCCGTCGCGTTGCTGGAGCAGAGTCTCACGACGCAGCGGGCGCTGGGCAATTTGCCCGGTGTGGCCCGCACGTTGGTCGCCTATGGGCAGGTAGCCGCCGCCGAGGGCCGCGGGGCCCAGGCCCAGGCCCAATTCGGCGAGGCCGCCGCCTTTTATCAGCAGCAGGGTGACCAGCTCGGCATGATCCGCTGCCTGGAGGGCCTGGCGACGACGACCGGGGCGGATTGGGGACGGACCGTCGAAACCGCGGCCACGGCCGCGACCCTGCGCGCGGCCCTGGGCGCGCCGCGCCCGCCGACGGGGACCCCCCTGCTGGAGCCGACCCTCACGACCGCCCGCGCGGCCCTCGGCGCGGCCGCCTTCGCCCAGGCCTGGGCGGCCGGGGCCGCCCGGTCGCCCGCCGCGGCCCTGGCCGTCGTGCTGTCGACGACGGCGTAACCGCCCGCCGTCGGAGGAAACCCGCGGTTGAAAGACGCGCGGGCGTGTGGTAACATGCAGTCTTGATGCCACCTGATTGCTCCATCGTCATCGTCTCCTGGAACGTGCGGGATCTGTTGCGCGCCTGCCTGCAGAGCTTGCCGGCGGCCGCCGGCCCCCAGCTGCGTAGCGAAGTGCTGGTCGTCGATAATGCGTCCAGCGACGGCTCGGCGGCGATGGTGCGCGCCGAGTTCCCTGGTGTCCGCCTGCTGGCGGAGTCGCAGAATCACGGCTTCCCGCGCGGCAACAACCTCGGCATCGCGGCCAGCCGGGGGCGGACCGTGCTGCTGCTCAACCCGGATACTGAGATGCGGCCCGGCGCCCTGGCCGCGCTCCTCGCCTACCTCGACCGCCACCCGGCGGCCGGCCTGGTGGGGCCGCGCCTGGTGAACGCGGACGGCTCCCCCCAATCCTCGCGGCGCCGCTTCCCCACCCCGGCCACGGCCCTGGTCGAGAGTACGCCGCTGCAAGCCCTCTTTCCCCACTTGCCGGTGCTGCGGCGCTATTATCTGCTCGACCGGGACGACGATCAGGAGCAACGGGTGGACTGGGTCACCGGGGCCTGTATGCTGGCCCGCCGCGCCGCCCTGGTCGCCGTCCGCGGCTTCGACGCCGGGTATTTTATGTACAGCGAAGAGCTCGACCTCTGCCGGCGGCTGCGCCAGGCGGGATGGGAGATCGCGTACGTGCCGGCGGCCGTCGTGGTCCATCACGGGGGCCAGAGCAGCGATCAGAATGTCCCGGAGCGCCATATCCGCTTCCAGCGGGCGCGGCTCCGTTATTTCGCGCGCTGGCATGGCCGGGGCATCGCGGCGGGGCTGCGGCTCTGGATCGTCGGCCTCTATCTCTGGCAGGCGGCGCTGGAGGCAGGCAAGTGGCTGATCGGGCACAAGCGCGCGCTCCGGCGGGAACGGGTCGTCATGTACGCCCGGGTAGTGCGCAGCCTGGCCCGTGGAGCCGCCCGGTGACCGAGCGCGCGATCGCCCTGATCTCCGCCGAATACCCCCCCACGCCGGGGGGCGTAGGCGATTACACCGCCTGCCTGGCCGCGGCGCTGGCCCGGGCCGGCCGCGCGGTCCACGTCATCACCTCGCGCGGGCCGGCCGCCCCCGCCGTGCGCGCCCCGGGCCCCATCGTCCATCGCGTGGTCAGCGGCTGGGGCTGGGGGTGCGGGCCGGAGATCCGCCGGGTGCTGGCGGCGGTCCGGCCGGGCGTGGCCGTGATCGAATACCAGACAGGGGCGTACCGCCTACACGGCGCCATTAATCTGCTGCCCTGGCGTCTACGTCGCCTGCCGCTCGCCTGGGTGACGACCTTCCACGACCTGCGCGAGCCCTACCTGTTCCCGAAAGCCGGGCCGCTGCGGCGGGGGGCCAACGCCGCCCTGATGCGCGCCTGCCAGGCGATCGTGGTCACCAATCCGCAAGACGAGGCGGCGCTCCCTGGCTGGGCGCACGCCCGCGCGGTGGGTATCCCGATCGGGGCAAACCTGGCCCCCGCCCTGCCGCCCAGTTGGAACCGGGCAGCCCACCGGGCGGCGGTGGGGGCCGGCCCGGCCACGACCCTGATCGTCTATTTCGGCTTTTTCAACGCCAGCAAAGGGCTGGAGATCCTGCTCGCCGCGCTGACGACCCTGCGGGCGGAGGGCGAGTATGTCCTGCTGCTGGCCGGAGGCGGGGCGGGCGCGAGCGACCCGACGAACGCTCAGGTCGCCGCCCGCTTGCACGCGCAGATTGCCGCCCAGGGGCTCCAGGCCGCGGTGCACTGGACGGGATATGTCCCGCCAGAGGCGGTGTCCGCGGCCCTGTTGAGCGCGGATCTGGCCGCCCTGCCCTTCCAGGACGGGGCCTCGTTACGGCGCGGCAGCCTGTTGGCCGTGCTCGCCCACGGCGTACCGGTGGTCACCACCACCCCGGCGCCCGTCCCCGCCACCGCATCCCGCTGGCCCGCCCTGGGCGATGGCGCGAACGCCCTCCTGGTGCCCCCGGACGATGCCGCCGCCCTGGCCGGCGCGATCCGGCGGCTGGCCCATGATCCGGCTCTGCGCGCCCGGCTGCATACAGGCGCGCTCGCCCTGGCGGCCGAATTCGACTGGGACGCGATCGCCGCCCGGCACCTGGCGCTGTTTGCGGGGGTTGG
>DATGEF010000714.1:0-5377 GCA_035310405.1 Chloroflexia bacterium
CGGGACGGCCCCGGCGCCCCCCCCGAGCGCTCCGCCGGCGGCCGGGTGCGACTCGGGGGCCGGGATGGCCCCGACGCCCCCCCCGAGCGCTCCGCGGGCGGCCGGGTGCGGACGGGAGGTCGGGATGGCCCCGGCGCCCCACCCGAGCGCTCCGCCGGTGGCCGGGGTGGTCGCCCGCGCCGGATGGGGGCCGGCATGCCCTCCGGGCGGGGCACCGACGATCGGCCGGGCCGCCCGCGCCGGGCAGGGGCGGGCGCTTCCTCATGGGCCGGGGCCGGCCGGCTGGGCCGCGGCGGGCGCGCGGGCACCGGCGCTTCCGGGTGGGGCGCGGCGGGCCGGCTGGGCCGCGGCGGGCGCGCGGGCACCGGCGCCTCCGAGTGGGGCGGGGCCGGCCGGCCGGGCCGGGGCGGGCGCACGGGCGCCTCCTCCTCATGGGGCGGCGGGGGCCCGGCGGGCCCCGACCGGCGCCAGGGCGGGGGTGGCGCCCCCGGGCTCGAACCGGGCTGCCGGGCGGGACCGGGCGCGCGCACGGGCGGCGGCCGCTCGCCCCTGGCCCCCGCCGCCAGCGCGGATCGGCCGCCGGGCGGCGCGCCCCGCGCTGGCGCGGGCGCGGGCGGCGCGGGCGCTGCGGGCTCGTCTTCGACGGCCTGGCGCAGGGCTGTGATCTCGGCCGGGGTCAGGCGGCGCCATTGGCCCGGGCTCAGATCGCCGAGGGTCAGCGGCCCCAGGCGCACCCGGCGCAGGCCCAGGACATGCCCGCCGACGGCCTGCATCATGCGCCGGATCTGCCGGTTGCGGCCCTCGTGGATCACGAAACGCAGCAGCGTGTTGTCGCCGAGGCGCGTCACCTGCTCCACCCGGGCGGGCACCGTCGTCCGCGCCTCGTCGGGCAATTTCACGCCCGCGCGGAGCTTGCGCAACGCCTCCTGGGTCACGTAGCCCCGGACTAGGGCCTCGTATTCTTTCTCGACGTCATAGCGCGGGTGCGTCAGGTGATAGGTCAGGTCGCCGTCGTTGGAGAGCAACAAGAGGCCGACCGTATCGGCGTCGAGCCGGCCCACCGGGTAGACACGCGGCGTGCGCGGGACCAGGCTGACGACGGTGGGCCGGCCCTGGGGGTCCTCGGCCGTGCTGACCACGCCGAACGGCTTGTTCAGCAGGTAGGTGACGTGCTCGGCGGCCTCCGGCGTGGTGGCCAGGGCCACGGGCCGGCCGTCCACCGTAATGCGCGCCCGGGCCGGGTCGACCCGCGTGCCCAGCTCCGTGACGACCTGGCCGTCCACTTGCACCCGGCCCGCCTGGATCAACTCCTCGGCGGTGCGGCGCGAGGCCACGCCGGCCCGCGCCAGGACCTTCTGGAGCCGTTCGCCGTCAGGGGGAGTAGTCATCAGCGGTAGTGCTCCTGCGCCGGCACGATCGTGCCGGCCTGATAGCCGCCATTGGCGGCTGGTTGGGCCGCCAGCAGCTGGTCGCGCAGGCGGCGGATCTCCGGCAGCACGGCCTCGGCGGCCGCCACGCCCCGGGCCACGATCTCGGCGCCCTGGTCGTAGGCCATGGCGCGGAAGCCCCGTAGATCCGGGGTAATCAGCAAGTCCGCCGGCCAGTCGCGCAGGCGATAATCACGCTGGGCGCTGAGCAGCAGATCGAAAGACTTCGCCATCAGGTCCATGGCCACGCCGACCTTGCGCACCATGGCCTGGTGATAGACGATCGGCAGGCGGGCGGCCGGGCGATCGGGCTCCGGCAGGACGTCGACCGCCAGGACCACCCGCGCCCCCAGGCGCCGGGCCAGGTCCACCGGCAGGGGATTCAGCACCCCCCCATCGACCAGCCGGCGCCCATTGATCTCGACCGGGGCATAGATCCCCGGGATGGCGGTCGTCGCCCAGAGGGCCGGCGCCACGGGGCCGCGATTGATCGCCAACTCCTGCCCGCTGTCGATGTCGACGGCGGTGACGGCGACCGGCCAGTGCAGGTCGGCGAATGTGCGATCGGCGAAGAGGGTGCGCAGCCAGCGCCGGAAGCGGCGCGACTCGTAGAGCTCGGCGCGGGGCGCGCGGCTGAAGGCCGTCGCCTGGTTATCCGCGGGCTGCGCCATCAGCTCGCGGAGGGCCGCACTGCTGCCGAGCAGGCCGTAGAGGCCGGCGATCAGGCCGCCCATGCTGGTGCCGGCGATCAGGTCGACCGGATAGCTTTCCCGCTCCAGCACCTGCAGGACGCCGATCTGCGCCAGCCCCCGGGCCCCGCCGCCCCCCAGCACCAGCCCACTCTTGACCCGCCCGCCCGGCGGGGCCATCCCGTTTTTGGAGTCATGCATGCGCTTGGTCCCTTCGTGTTACCTGGTCTGGTTACCCGGTCCGGTCGTCGAGGCCGGCACATTGCAATAGCGCGCGGGCGACGAGGCCGCTGGCGAGATGCACTTTGTAGGTGTTGTGCGCCAGGGGGACCGCGCCTTGCACGGCCAGGCGGCCGGCCTCCTGGGCCGTAGCGCCATCCAGCGCCTTGCCGGCCAAAAACGCCTCGGCGGCGGGGGCGCGGCGCGGCACCGGGGCGACGCCGCCCAGGGCAATGCGCACGCGCTCGATCGTGGCCGGGTCGTCTGCGGCCGGGGGCGTGCGCCAGGTGATGGCCACGGCCACCCCGACCAGGGCAAAGGACCAGATCGCCCGGTCCATCGCCTTGAGATAGAGGCTCGTCGTGCGGCCGGCCGCCACCGGCGGCAGCTCGACGCCGGTGATCAGGTCGGCCGGGCCGAGCCGGTTCAGGCGGCGGTGGTCCTCCTGGGGCAGCGTAAAATACTCGCCCACGGCGCGTCGCTCCTCGCCCGCGGCCGTCTGGATCAGCACGGTCGCGTCCAGGGCCAGCAGCGCGGTCGCCGGGTCGCTGGGGTAGACACTCACACAGGGGCCCTCGGCGGTGAAGATCGCGTGGTGCGCGTTCTCGCCCTGGCGGGCAAAGCAGGTCTCCCCCCCCTTCAGCCAGCAGGGGAAGTCGGCGTTGCGGTAGTACCAGCAGCGGGTCTCCTGGGCCAGGTTGCCGCCCAGAGTGCCCATATTGCGCAGCTGGGGCGATGCCGCCCAGCTGGCGGCGTCGGCCAGCGCCTGGTAGCGCTCCTTCACCAGGGCATGGCGCTGGAGCGTATCCAGCGTAACCAGCGCCCCCAGGCGCAGGGTCCCGGCAAAGTCGCTGATGGTATCCAGGCCGCGGATCGTCTTCAGGTTCACCAGCCGCAGGGGTTGGTGCAGCCCCGCCTTCAGCGTCGGCAGCAGATCGGTGCCGCCGGCGATCGGCCGCGCCGTGCCGGGGGCCCGCCCCTCGTGCGCCTGGAGGAGATCGATCGCGCCGGCGACCGACGACGCGTCGACATGTTCAAAGCGTTCCATCTAAGACGCACCTCCAGCCAGGGCGGTCAGCACGCGCTCCGGCGTGATCGGGAGATCGAAGACGCGGACGCCGAGCGCGTCGGCCACCGCGTTGGCGATCGCGGCCGGGGTCGGGATGATCGGCGGCTCGCCAATGCCCTTGGCCCCCAGGTGGTTCGCGCCGAAGTCGGGCTCGCCGATCCAGGCAATATCCAGGGGCGGGATGTCGGCCAGCGTGGGCAGCTTGTAGTCGTCCAGGTTCGCGTTGAGCGATTTGCCGCTGGCCGGGTCGAGGATGCGGCCCTCGGTCACCGCGAGGCCGAGGCCCTGGACGATGCCGCCGTGGATCTGGCTCGCATACGTGAGCGGGTTGATCACCCGGCCGGTGTCGTAGACGCCCGCCGTGCGCACCACCGCGACCCGCCCGGTCACCGTGTCGACCAGCACCTCGGCAAACTGCGCGCCCCAGGTGCGGATCGGCTGCGACGGGTTGGGGCCGCGGAAGCCCTTGCCGGTGATCTGGTAATCGCCGACCTGCTCCAGCACATCCGCGATCGCCATCCGCTCCTCGCTCTTCCCGCGGCGGCTGATATAGCCGTCGCGCAGCTCCAGCTTGTCGACGGAGGTATCCATGAAAGCCGAGGCCACGTCGAGCAGCTGCTTGCGGGCCTCGTCCGCCGCCATGCGCACCGCCGGGCCGACGGAGGCGACAGTCATCGAGCCGCCGCTCGCCGGGGCGTACAGCCCGGTCCCTGTATCGCCCAGCTGGACCCGCACCTGGTCCACGGCGAAGCCCAGGGCATCGGCCGCGATCTGGGCCAGGACGGTGCGGGTGCCGGTGCCCAGGTCCTGGCTGCCGCAGGCCACCTCGACGCTCCCGTCCGTGTTAATCCGGCACGTCGCCTGCGCCGGCGGCCCGCCGCCGCCGCCCCAGGTCTGGCTGGCCATACCGATCCCCCGGCGCACCGTGCCCTGGGGGGCCTGGCGCTCCGCGGCCAGGCGGGTGCGCAGCGCCTCCCAGCCGAACGCCGCGGCGCCCCGGGTATAACACTCGCGCAGGTGCTTGGCGGTGAAGTCCTGGCCGGTGGGCGGGTCGGTGGTCGCATAGTTCTTCAGCCGCAGCTGGAGCGGGTCGAGGCCGAGTTGGCGCGCCAGGTCGTCCAGGGCACCCTCCAGCGCCACGGCGCCTTCGACATAGCCGGGCGCCCGGAAAGCCGCGTGGCTGCCGGTATGCACGCGCACGCCGAAAGTCTGGACCCGCACGTTGGGTATGGCGTATAGCTCTTTGGCCAGGCCGGCGACGGATGGCGCCCACATGCCGAAGGCGCCGATCTGGCAGATCGCCCGCAGGTCGAGCGCGGTCAGCGTCCCGTCCTTGCGGGCGCCGATCTTGATATACTGGATCGTCGGCGCGCGGTAGCCCACCACGAGGTTCTCGGC
This sequence comes from Chloroflexia bacterium, assembly GCA_035310405.1. Taxonomy (GTDB): domain Bacteria; phylum Chloroflexota; class Chloroflexia; order QHBQ01; family JAICKM01; genus JAICKM01. The sequence goes on from DATGEF010000714.1 coordinate 4,803, forward strand.
CCGCCGGTCGAGCATCAGGTGGACCGGCCGCCCGGCCGATCGCGCCAGCAGGGCGGCGATGATCGTCTGCTTGAAGACGCCGAACTTGGAGCCGAAAGCGCCGCCGATATAGTTCTTGATCACCCGCACCTGCCCCTGGCGCAGGCCAAACGTGGAGGCGAGCCGGTTGCGCACGTTATAGATCCCCTGGGTGCTCTCGTAGACGGTCAGGTTCGATCCTTCCCAGGCGACGACACAGCCATGTGGCTCCAGGCAGTTATGCATCTGCGCCGGGGTCGTATAGCGACTTTCGACAATCACGTCGGCGTCTTTGAAGCCCTGCGCCAGGTCGCCCCGCGTGTAACTTTCCCCCGCCGCGCCCGCCTCGTCCTGGAGCACATTGCCGTCCGGATGGACGGACACGGCCCCCGGGCGCATGGCGGCTTCGGGATCGATCACGAAGGGCAACACCTCATAATCGACCTGGATCAGCCGCAGGGCGCGCTCGGCTGTCTCCAGATCGTCGGCGGCGACGGCCGCCACTTCGTCGCCCTCGTGCCGCAGCTCGGTGTCGAAGACCCGGGACGCTTTGCCGT
>DATGEF010000715.1:0-5296 GCA_035310405.1 Chloroflexia bacterium
CCCCCGCCCCGTTTGCCGACGTGGCCCCGGGCAGCCCCTTTTACGCGTTCGTGGCCACGGCGGCCTGCCATGGCGTGGTCAGCGGCTACGCCTGCGGCGGGCCCGGCGAGCCGTGCGACACCACCAACCGGCCCTACTTCCGCCCGTATAACAACGCCACGCGCGGGCAGATCGCCAAGATCGTCGACCTGTCGCTGGGCGCGGGCGCGGCCTGCAGCGGGCCGCGGGCGGCTCCTTAGCGCAGGTTCCAGTGACCTTTCTTGTGCATGAGTCCCAGCGGCGGGGACTGGCCCGCCCGACGAAGGAGGGTTTCTGATGGATTCGCAACTGCCCGCCGCCGCAGGCACACCGGCGGGTGTGGAGCGCGCGGTGCTGATCGCCGCCATCCTGGCGTCCAGCATGGCCTTTATCGACAGCACCGCGCTCAACGTCGCCTTGCCCGCGCTGCAAGCCGACTTCCACCTGGCGGCGCCCGACTTGCTCTGGGTGGTGAACGCGTACGCGCTCGTGCTGGCCGCGTTGATCCTGGCCGGCGGCGCGCTGGGCGACCAGTGGGGGCGCAAACGCGTCTTCATGGCCGGGATCGGCCTGTTTGCCCTTATGTCGCTGGCCTGTGGCCTGGCGCCCGGCGGCGGCTGGCTGATCGCCGCGCGGGCGGGCCAGGGCCTGGGGGGGGCGTTGATGGTGCCCGGCAGCCTGGCGCTGATCGCCGCCGCGTTTGACGGCGCGCGGCGCGGCCAGGCCATCGGCACCTGGGGCGCCTTCAGCACGCTGACCACCATCCTGGGGCCGGTGCTCGGCGGCGGGCTGGCCGGCGCGGGCTGGTGGCGCGCGATCTTCTTCATCAACCTGCCGCTGGCCGGGGCGGCCCTGGCCCTCCTATACTGGCGGGTGCCCGCGGATGCGGCGCCGGGCCCGCGCGCGCGGATCGACGGGCCCGGCGCGGCCCTGGCGACCGTCGCCCTGGCCGGGCTGACCTACGGCTGCACCACGGCGGCCACGGCTGGGTGGACGGCGCTGCCCGTCCTGGTGGCCCTGGGCGGCGGGATCGGCGCCGGGGTGGCCTTCGTGGTGGTCGAGGCGCGCACCCCGCAGCCGATGCTGCCGCTCGATCTCTTCCGCGAGCGCACCTTCAGCGTGACCAATCTGATTACGCTGTTCCTCTACGCCGCGCTGGGGGGCGCGCTCGTCTTTTTGCCGCTCAATCTGGTCCAGGTGCAGGGCTACCCCGCCGCCCTGGCCGGCTTCGCCCTCGTGCCCTTTGCGCTCTTGCTGACCCTTATTTCGCGCCCGGCGGGGCGCTGGGCCGATCGCGTCGGGCCCCGGCCGGCGCTGATCGGCGGGCCCGGGCTCGTGGGTCTGGGCTTTGCGGCGCTGGCGCTGCCGGGGCTCACCGCCGGCCCCGCGGCCTATTGGACGAGCTATTTCCCGGCCATCGTCTTGCTGGGTCTGGGCATGGGCCTCACCGTGGCGCCGCTGACGACGGCCGTGATGAGCGCGGCGGGGGCGGACCGGGCGGGCGTCGCGTCGGGGGTGAACAATGCCGTGGCGCGGAGCGCGGGCGTGCTGGCGGTGGCGGTGCTGGGCGCGCTGGTGCTGATCTGGTTTCGCGATGCGCTGGCCGCCCGCACGGCGGGCCTGGATCTGCCCGCGGCGGCCGCGACGGCCTTGCAGCAGGCAGCGGCCCAGCTGGGCAACACGGCCGTGCCGGACGCCGTGGCCCCGGCCGCGCATCCGGCCGTGGCCGGGGCCATCCGCCTGGCCTTCATCGACGCCTTCCGCCTGGTGGTCGCCTGCGCCGCGGGCCTGGCCTGGCTGAGCGCCACGCTCGCCGCCCTGCTGCTGCCGCGCCGGCCGGCTAAGTAGCGGCCGCTAACCTCGGGGGCGCGGTTCAGGCCGCCCAGACATCGGCCACATAGCGCCCTGTCGCCTCTAACTCGGCGAGCCAGGCCTCGGCGGCGGCCTCGCCGGCTCCCGTCTTCGCCCGGCAGATCGTGGCGAAGGCCCGGCGCACGTCCGGGGCCATCTTGCTGGCATCGCCGCAGATGTAGATCCGCCCTCCCGCCTCCAGCAGCGGCCAGACCGCGTCCATCTGCTCCTTGATCCGGTCCTGCACGTAAACCCGCGGTTGCCCCTCCAGCCGGGAGAAGGCGACCGACAACTGGACGATCCCGGCGGCCTCCCAGGCCTCTAGTTCGTCGCGGTAGATGAAGTCCTGGTCCGGGTGGCGGCAGCCGAAGAAGAGCAAGGCCGGGCCCAGCGCCTGGCCCCGCGCCTGCAGGGCGGCGCGCTCTTGCAGGAAGCCCCGGAAGGGGGCCAGCCCCGTCCCCGGCCCGACCATGATCACCGGCGTGGCCGGATCGGCGGGCAACTCGAAGGGTGCGCTCGGGCGGCGGACGAAACCCAGCACGCTCCCGCCCGCCTGTTGCGCGGCCAGATGGGACGAGCAGACTCCGTGGTAGTTGCCCGGCCCGGAGCGGGCCGGCCCATCCACCACGGCCACGGTGAGGCTGGCCGCCTGTGGTTCGGCCAGCGCCGACGACGCGATGGAGTAGTAACGCGGACGCAGCGGCGCCAGCAACTCCAGGTAGATATTGAACGGCAATTCGCAGGCCGGGAAGCCCTCCAGCAGATCGAGGATCGACACGCGCCGGTTGAGGATCGTGTCGCGGTAGCGGCCCACGTGGGCCGGGTCGTCGCTGGCGAAGGCCTGGAGTTGCTCCCGCTCCGGCGGGCACTCATTGTACTCGGCCAGCACCCCGATCTGGGCGCGCGTCGCCACATCCTGCAATTCCAGGTAATCGGCCAGCAAGGCGCCCACCAAGATGGGCTGATCGATCGGCAGGTGCGTCTTGGTTGTGGCATTGCTGCGGATGCGGATGCGGGTGTCCAGCTTCAGGCCGAAGCGCGTGGTGACGCGCTGCACCAGGGCGGCGCTGTTGCGCGGCAGCACGCCCAGGTGGTCGCCGGTATGATAGACCATGCCCTCCGGCAGGGCGACGACGATATGGCGGGTCGATCGCTCGGCGGCGGACTGCTGTAATTCGCGGTTCTCGCGCACGGTCAGCAGCGCCGCGCCGTAGGCCACCGCGAAGGGCGCGGTTTCCGCGTCGCCGATGCGCTCCACTTCGTAGCGATGGCCCTGCATCCCCTCTGGCGCGCCCTCAGCCTCGATGTCCAGGGCGGTGGCGATGTCGCTCCACAGCGGGCCATACCAGGTGCGGAACTGCCCGTCGAAGTCGTCGTGGGCATCGCCCTCGCCGCGCGGATGCAGGCGCTCGGCGCCGTGATCGGCCAGGTGGGCATCAATGAAGGTGGGCACCGCCTGGTAGGTGGCCGCCCATTCGCGGTTGCCGCAGCCGAACACGGTATAGCGCACGCCTTTCAGCCCGTCCGGGGCCACGCGCCCACTCTTCAGCCAGTGGCAAAACTGGACGGCATTGTCCGGCGGGGTGCCGTTGTACGACGAGGTAACAATGGCCACTGCGCCGGTGGTGGGCAGCCGGCCCGCGTAGTCGTCCAGCGTGGCGATCGTCGTCGCGAAGCCGCGGGTCGTGGCATCGGCGGCGATCTGGCGGGCCACATCCTCGGCCGTGCCCAGGTTCGAGCCGTAGAGCACCAAGAATGGCGTATTATGCCGCCCCGCGTCGGCGGCCGGCGGCCCAGCGGCCCGGGGGGCTTCGGCCACCCCGGCCCCCACCGCCGGGGCCGCGCCCGCGCCAGCGGCGCGCACCGGGCGCGGCCGCACGCGGATGAAGAAGTTCGCGGGCTTGATCGTCAGCGTCTCCTTGATGTCGAGCTGGTAGTTGGTATGATCGAGGAACTCGAAGCGCTGGAGGAGCATCCCCAGCACCAGCGCCGCTTCCTGCATGGCGAACTGCCGGCCGATGCAGGCGCGCTGCCCGTTGCCGAACGGCTTAAAGGCCTGCGGCGGCCGCCCCTGCTCCCGCTCGGGGCTGAAATGATCCGGGTTGAACTCCTCGGCATCGTCCCCCCAGACGGACGGGTCGCGGTGCAGCATCGGGATCAGCACCTCGATCGTCATCCGCCTGCGGATGGCGTACTTGCCGCCGATCACGGTCGACTCGTAGGGATAGAGGGCGAACGCGGGGGCGGTCGGCCAGAGCCGCAGGGCCTCGTTGAGGATCTGGCGCACGTACTGGAGCTGGTGGACCTGCGCGTAGGTGGGCCGGGCGCCGAGGTCGGTGCCGAACACGCGGTCCACTTCATCATAGGCCTGCGCCAGCACCGAGGGCTGGCGCAGCAGGTAATAGATGGCAAAGGAGAGCAGGCCGCTGGTCGTCTCGTGGCCGGCGATCAGGAAGGTAATGATCTGGTAGCGGATGTTCAGGTCGTCGAGGCTCTCGCCCGTCGCCCGATCCACCCCGGCGAGCATGTAGCCCAGCAAATCGCCCGGCAGCTCCAGCCCGCTGCGGCGCTGGCGGCGTTCGCGGATCAGGCGGTCCACCAAGGCGTTCATGGTGGAGATGTCGGTTTGGAACTGGCGGTGGTGGCGCACCATCATCCGCTCTTGCACCGGCAGGCGATGCCCTCGTTCCAGGGCCTCGCCCAGCGCCCGCACCAGCGCCGTGATAAAGGGGTGCGGCTCTTCCCGGTAGAAGGAATTGAAGCGGTAGTTAAACCCGCATAGGCCGATGGTGTCCAGGGTCAGGCGCGTCATGTCGCCGGGGATATCGACCGCATCTTCGGGGTTGAGGCGCGCCCACTTTTCGACCAGTTGCTCGGCGATGTCCACCATCGCCGGCATATAGCCCTGCATGGCGCGGGTGCTGAAATTGGGCAGCAAGATGTTGTGCGCTTTATGCCAGTTCGGCTCACTGGTCCAGGAGGTAAAGAGGCCATCGCCGGTGAAGGCGCGCACATTCTGGAGGGGGGCCCAGACCTGTTTGTCGAAGCGCTGCTCATCCGCCAACTCCTCCATCAGGGCCACACTCGACACGATAATCAGCGGGCGGTTGGCCAGTTCAATCTCGAAAATCGGCCCGTACTGGCGGGCCAGTTCCATCTGGCTCTGGATGGGCTTCTCAGTATCAATATCGAACAGGTTACCGAATAGCGGGCGGGTCGGCGGGTGCGGGATGGGCTCCAGGGGGCGCGGCGCCGGGGTGGTGGCCATAGCCGTTACTCCTTGTTAATACGAATTGATACCGATGTGCGAGCTTCTATGGTGCTGTTTGGGATTGTACGGCTAGCATACATCCGCACCGGCCTTTTTGTCCAGGCTCGCGGGCGGCTGGGGTGCGCTGCATTGTTTTGCAGCGCGAGGGCGGGGCGG
>DATGEF010000716.1:0-4428 GCA_035310405.1 Chloroflexia bacterium
AAGGGACCGGGCACGAGCGGGGTGAAGGTCAGCCGGTGGCTCCCCGGCTGGGCCGGCGCCGCGGCAAGCCACAGGTCGGCGGACTGCGCAGGCAGGTCAGCTGCCGTGGCGCGGCCCGGCGGCCCGGCCTGCACTTCGACGGCATAGGTGCCTCTTTGCGCCTCAGGGTAGAGATCGATCCACACCTCTGGTCCATCCATGGAGCAAATCTCCTTCGCCGAGCTATATCCGGCCCCGAACACGGTCCAATCGGCGATAAGCTGCGCTTCAGCGATAGGACCGATCGCGCGCCTACTATAGCATGGTCGCCCCGGCCGCACAAGTGACGGAAATCATGCAGAGTCCGCTCCCACAGATGTTCAGCCGACTTCTCATCTCCTGGCGGCCACCAAGCAATCCGGTGCTGGGAGACCGCATCCTGGGGCGACAGCGCGGGACAGAGCCCGCTCCCATCCGCGCGAACTTAAGCCGCCGAAGGCGACTCGGCCGGTGTAGGAGCGGGTCTGAGACCCGTTGGGGGGGCGCGACCCGGCCGCTCAATAGGGCAGCATCCGGAGGATGTAGCGGCAGACCTGTGCGCCAGGCGGCCAAGTAAGTCATCTGAGAAGTAAATATTAGCAAAGATGTTAAAGAATATGTCATTCTGAGCGCAGCGAAGAATCCGTTGCCCGGCGTACAGTCAGGACTTTGCGCATCCCGCCCAGCGGGACGGGCGGCGGCTGATCTTCACCGTGAGGTCCGATCGTTGTCCAACTTTAGATACGCGGGGACCCTGCGAAAGCAAGGTCCTGGTAGAGGGCATTTTTATTGCTGTAGGGAAGATTATGAAGCTTTTGCCGTGGAAACTGCCGGTGGTGTGGGGTTTGTTGGTTTTGCTGAATACGGCGGCGTGTGATAGTCCTCTGTCGGGGGGCACCCCGCCGTTTGCCCGCACACAGGGATTTGTGCTTGCCCTGGCCTTTGCCCCTGACGGACAGACGTTGGCGGTGGCTACCCAGGGCGAAGGTGCCCAGATCCGTCAGGTTCCTTCCGGCATCCTTTTGCGTACCTTGCATCCCGATTTGCGTACCTTGCATCCCGATCCTGGTGCCGCAACGATTGTGCGCAGCCTGACCTTCACGCCGGATGGAAAAAACCTGCTAATTGGCGCTACCAGAGAGCCAACGCCCTTTGCCGAACTCTGGAGTGTGGCCGACGGCCAACTGCTGAAAAGCTGGGCCGGGCAGAATCCGGTGGCGGTGTCGCCCGATGGGCGCGTGTTGGCGGTGACAGCCGGGGGCGAGCTACAGCTTTGGACGTTAGACGCGCTGACCGCTACCCAACGCTTGCGCGTCGATGGGGACCCGCTGATGAGCGCGGCGTTTTCGCCCGATGGGCAGCAGATCGCACTCGGGACCCCGTTTGATCTATTCCTCTGGCGGACGAGCGATGGATCGCAGGTCCAGAAGCTGTCGAGCTGGGCCTCGCAGGTCGTGTTTACCCCCAATGGGCAACTCCTGGCCGCGCCCGCCGCCGTGAATGGCGAGATCGTGAAACTATGGCGGGTCGCCGATGGGCAAGTGCTCCGAACACTCACGCCGCCGGGCGGTGCCGGGAAGGGCCAGATCCACGCGCTGGCAATCTCTCCGGATGGCCGCATTTTGGCGGCGGGCGGGAATAATCAGCAACTCCGGCTCTGGCGTATCGCCGATGGCGCCTTGCTGCAAACCCAATCATTTGACGCTACTATTGATGCCCTGGCGTTTTCCCCCGATAGCCGCACCTTAGCGGTAGGCGAGTACCAACGGGTGCAACTCTGGACAGTGCCGGCCTTGCCGGCGGCGCCGCTCACCTCGCCCACTCCCTGAAGGATCGGCGCGCCCAGCACATAGGTCGGCAGGTGGTCCCACCCGCGTAGCGCAGGGTCCTGCCCCTACAGCGCCGGCGCCCAGGGATAGACCGCCGCGGCCACCCGCGCGTAATTCGCGTCGAGGGCCGGCGCCAGCAGCAGCGCCGCGAGCCGCCGCACCATCGCGCTGACCTCGCGGGCTTCGGCGATCGTCAGGGGCCGCTTCAGTAATTCCGCCTCGCGGTAGCTCAGCCACTTCTTGACCACCTGGTAGCCGCCAATGATGTAATTCCAGACGGCGTCCGGCACGTTGGCCCAATGGGCGCCTGGGTTGAGGGCCACGTCCCGCGTCTGCGGCCCCAGGCAGGCGAGGGCCTGCTCCGGCGCCAGGCCCAGCGCCGCCCCCGCTTCCGTGATCGCCGCCTGCTCCACATCCGGCGCGGTGCCCTTGACTTCCACCGCGCCGCGCTCGGGCAGCAGGTCCGGGGCCGGCGGCCCGTCCCTCGGGATCTGGCTCGCCGCGAACAGCCCGCCGTCTGGATTGCCCGCATCCCGGTTCTTCAGCTGCATGATACAGCGCACCGGCGGCTTCAGCGTCTTGCCCAATTCGTTAAACAGCCGCTCCAGCGGCCCATAGTACGAGGTCTCCTGGACGCCCGCCCCGGATTGATGGATCTGGTATAGCTCCCCGATATAGGTGATCAATAGGCTCATAGTCCGCTGTCCCTCAGTACACGATACGCACTAGGACCGATCTCGCGCCTACTATAGCATGGCCGCCCCGGCCGCACAAGGGGCGAAAATCATGCGGGTGCCCGGGAGGCCCTCACCCTGCCCTCGCCCGTGCGCGGGCGAGGGTTCTCTGGGGCGCGGACGAAGGGCGGCGGGCAGAGGGCGGAAGACGACGCTGGGCGGATCCCCGTCTCACTCGATTTTGGATTTTGGATTGGAGACGAGCGGTCAGCCGTCAGCCGTCAGCACTTTGCACTCAGGACTTTGCACTCAGGACTTCGTTCGGGTCGGTCACCGGTCGGCCACGGTCGGTCACCGGTCCACCATGGTCAGTCAGGCCCGAGTCCCCCGCCGGCCCGGTCAGTCAGTCAGCCGTCAGCACTTTGCACTCAGGACTTTGCACTCAGGACTTCGTTCGAGTCGGCCACCGGTCAACCACGGTCGGTCACCGGTCCACCATGGTCAGTCAGGCCCGAGTCTCCCGCCGGCCCGGTCAGTCAGTCAGCCACCCCCTATTTATAGGGGGTGGCTGACTGACTGACCGACCGGGACCGCAGGGGTGCGGAATGCGAAATGCGGAGTGCGGACCTCCGACCCCTGACCCCTGACCCCGCGCCGGGCGGGCGGAATACGGCGCCGGGCGGTCCCCCGGCGGTAGGAGCGGGCTCCATCCGCGCGAACTTAAGCCGCCGAGGGCGACTCGGCCGGGGTAGGAGCGGGTCTGAGACCCGCTTGGTGGGTAGAGTGAGAGTTGTGGCCGGAGCCGCTGGGGGGCCGGGCGGCTCCGGCCACAGGCGGGTCTGAGACCCGCCCCTACCCCGACTAGCACGCCAGGGGATGAGCTAGGTCTTAAGTTCGCGCGGATGGGAGCGGGCTCTGTCCCGCGATGATCGGGCGCGCGGCGGGGTGCCGGCGACATCTGGGCTTGCCCTGCCCGCCCCCCGCGATCCAGGCGCGGCCCGACCACATCCTGGGGCGACATCGCGGGACAAAGCCCGCTCCTACAGCCCGGGATCGCGGCGAGCGGCGGGCCGCCTCCTCATCCTGACCCCCTGTTCGATTTTGGATTGGGGATTGGGGATTTTGGATTGGGAGACGCGGGGCTGGAGACCAGGGACCCATGGTCAGCCAACATAGTGCAAAGTGTGAATTGGCAATACCGCGCCAGTCGCCCTGTAGCGGTAAAAGCAGAGCCGGACCGGGGTCTGGTTGCGCACAACGGCTAGGTTCCCGGATGGCTCCATTGCGTTCCCAGGGCGACTGGCGCGGTATGGCTAGCTTTATACGCTCCGTGTTTCTAGGCCAAAAAGCGACGGAGCGCCTGCGCTACCAGGGCCGGGTTGCCGCCCAGGTCGGCGTTCCACACCGCCGCGTGCCCCAGGCCGGGCAACTCGACCCGTTGGGCCTGGGGGATGGTTTGCTGCAAACGGTCGAGCGCGGCTTTCAGAAACGGCGGGCTTTTGCTGCCGCCGAGCAACAGCACCGCCGCCGGGATCGCCGCGAAGCGGTGCAGATCGCCACTCATCTCGGAGACCACGGTAAAATCGTAGTGCAGCAAGGGGGCGAGCGCGCGCATGGGCACATAGTCGCCCGCGCCCTTCTTGTCCTGGGCGGCCAGCATCATACCGGTGAGCCGCTCGACCAGCCAGCGCGGCAGCAGGTTCAACAGGGGGGGGCCTAGCTCCGCGCCTTTCATGCCGGTGATCAACGCCGCCGCCACCTGGCCGCGCGCCATTTCGGCATCGAATTGCGCCAGGATCGCCTGCGCGCGACTGTTGTCGGCCATCAGCGGCGGCTCGAAGATAACGGCGCGGCGAAGTGGCGCGCCGGCCAGGGCCGCCTGGAGCGTGATAATCGCCCCGGAACTG
>DATGEF010000717.1:0-2574 GCA_035310405.1 Chloroflexia bacterium
CGGGACGGCACCCAGTGGTCGGTGACGTTCTCCTGCCTGGTGGACGTGCCCCCTCTGGCGCCGTGCGACGATCCGATCGCCCTGGATCTGGGCACGTTGCGCTTCGCGACGTTCCACACGGGGGAGCAAGTCGAAAATCCGCGCCATATACGGCGGGCGGAAAAGCGACTGCGGCGCAAGCAGCAGCAATTGGCCCGCGGCCAACGGGGGAGCAAGCGGCGCGAACGGCGCAAGCAGGAACTGCGGGGGGCGCATCGCCATGTACGCAACGCGCGGGCGGACTTCCTGCACAAGTTATCGCGGCGGCTGGTCAACGCGTACGGCGTGATCATCATGGAAGATCTGGCGATCGCCAATTTGGTGAAGCGCCCCGCCCCCAAAGTGGATGCCGCCAAAAGCGCCGAGGTGGGCGCCATCGTCTACGCGCCGAACGGGGCGGCGGCGAAAAGCGGGCTGAACAAGTCGATTCTCGATGCGGGCTGGGGGATGTTCGCGCAAATGTGCAGCGTCAAGGCAGGATGGGCCGGGCGGACTGTGCGCTTTGTCGACCCCCGGTACACCAGCCAGCGGTGCAGCGGGTGTGGGGAGCGCCAGCACTTGGAGCTCGCCACGCGGTGGTACTCCTGCCCCCAGTGCGGGCTGGAGCTGGACCGCGACCAGAATGCAGCAATCAACATCCTCCGGGCCGGGAGCCGGGCCTGTGCCGAGACACCTGCTAGTCAGGTATGAAGCGCGAAGCCCCTGGATTTATCCGTGGGGTAGCTCACGGCAATGTTAAGGTGGGCCGGCGCCCGGCACGGCGTCTTGCTTGTTTGCGGGTTTTGCGATATAGTGAGCCCATTCCAAGAGAAGGAGACCCGTTATGCCCGACCGACCGCTCCATAATCTGACGCGTGACCACCTCCTGGGTATCTACGAGGATCTGCAGAGCGAGCCCAGCAGCAAAAAGTATAACTTGCGCAAAGAATTGCAGACGGACAAGCGCGATACGACCGTTTACGCCAACCGCTGGCTGACTCGGGATCAATTTCTGGCCCTGATTCACCAGGAGATCCTCGACCGCGGCCTGGATGTGCCGCCCGCGGCCGCCCCGCCCGAACCGGGCGAGCCGGCGGAGAGCAGTCCGGGGGCCCCGGCCGTGGTAGGGACCGCAGAGGAGGCCAGCGCGGAGATCCCCCCGGCCCCGCCGGCTCCCGCGGCGGAGAGCGGCACCTGACTCTCCCCGTTGCATGGCACATCGCTATTGCACGCCGTCCCGCAAGTGGTATATACTATACCAAATCTTTTGGCCCCCTGATTGAGGTGTGCAGGAGACGGTTGGCCTGCCGCCCGCGCGCGGGGTAGTTAAGGAGCAGTCGGTCCCTATGGCAGATCCGCATGCACCGGGCAACGGTGCCCCTGACTCCCCGGCGCCCGCTGCGGGCCGCCCGCCGGCTACCGACCTGCCGCCGAACGCGGCCCCGCAGCTCCCGCGGCCCCAGGCGCTGGCGATACCCCAGCGCCTCCAGGTGAAGTTCTGGGGCACCCGGGGCTCCATCCCGGTGTCCGGCCCCGAGTACCAGCGCTATGGCGGCAATACCTCGTGTGTGAGCATCAGCACGGATAGCGGCCATTTGTTCATCCTTGACGCCGGGTCCGGCATCCGCCCTCTGGGCCTCGCGCTGGGCGCCGCCGCCCACGCGGCCGGGGTGCCCTCGACCGGCTATCTGCTGCTCAGCCACAGCCATTGGGACCACATCCAGGGGTTCCCCTTTTTCCAGCCCGCCTTTGCCCGGAATGCCCGCTTCAGCATTATCGGCTGCTGCGAAGAGGCGGAGACGCTCCAGACGCTGCTCGCCGGGCAAATGGAGCATTGCTACTTTCCGGTCCCCTTGGCCGGCCTGCCCGCCCAGCTGTCGTTTCATGCGGTGTGCAACGGGGAGCACCGACTGGACGGGGCCAGTATCGCGGCCCTCGTGCAGAAACATACCTTGCCCAGCACCGCTTTCCGGCTCCAACTGGGACGCTGGAAGATCGTCTACGCCAGCGATAACGAGCCGCTCAACCCGCCCACGGCCGGCGCGCAGCTGATGGGCTTTGACGTGATCGACGAACGGCTGGTCGCATTCACGCACGGCGCGGATCTGTTGATCCACGACGCCCAGTACTCGCTGGAAGAATATCCCCACCATATCGGCTGGGGCCACAACGTGCCCGAAGTGGCCGTCGACACGGCCATTCGCGCCGGCGTCAAACGGTTGGTGCTCTTCCATCACGACCCGAACCATAGCGACGACCAACTCGACGCCATGGTGGCGGGCGCCCAGGAGCGCGCGCGCCGTTTGGGCGCGGCCGGCCTGGAGGTCGTGGGCGCCCGGGACGGCCTGGCGCTCGACCTCTAGCCGGATCAGGCCCCGGTGCCCGGCCTCCAGGCCGAGCGGATCGCCCAACACACGCGCCCGGGGAGGCAGCATGCAAACTCGTCCACCTTTCGCGACTGCCGGGTTGCTCGTCCTGGTCCTGCTCACCGGGCTCGTCGGTGGCGTGCTGCTGGACCGGCGGGTCTTGAACCCCTCGCCCGCTACGCCGACCGGC
>DATGEF010000718.1:0-4014 GCA_035310405.1 Chloroflexia bacterium
AGCAGGCCCAGTTCCTCCTCGATCCGAGTCAGCAGTGCCGCCTCGGCCCGGCTCATATGGACACGTTCGTCCGGCCCACGGCGGCCGACCACCACGTTGAAATCGCCGCCCAGGATCAGGTCCGCCGCCGCCGCGCCGTCCGCCACCACGTCGAGGATGCGCCCGACCGTGCGGATATAGGAGCCACCCAGCGGCGGCGCATGCACGCTGAAGACCCGCAGCGGCCGGCCCCCCGGCGGGGCCGGCAAGATCGCGCCGACCACCCAGCCGGCCAGATCGGCGGGCAGCGGCACGGGCGCCAGCGCCGCCCCCCGCACGAGGAGCGCGCTGCCCCAGGCCCGGCCGGGCGCCGCCTGCCAATGCACCTGGTAGGCGGGATCGTGCCCCGCCGGATCGCGCGTCTCCTGCAAGCACAATATCGTCGGCGCCCAGCCGGTCAGCAGGGCCGCGACGGCCGCCTCCGCGCCGCCCAGATGGCAATTGTAGGTGCCCAGCACCAGCGGCCCCCCGCTCGCCGCGATCGCGTCCACAGGCGCACCTCTTCTTCCTCTCCTTGCCCCATGCTCCAGATCTGAAATGCTATAGCATGGTGATTATCCACGATCTTGGCCCTTAGCGCCGCGCAGCGATCGCGTCTGACCGCCCTGCTGCCACCCCGTGTTGCTGAAATACGCTATAATAGCGTATGCACTTCGAGATCATCGGCGCCGAGCTGGCAGAAGGCGGTCAGAACACGCCCATGAACAGACCGCGCCGGAGGCAGCGGCTCCCGGCGCCGAAGCGCTGCCCGGACCAAGGATGAGAATCCCGTTAGCCGCTATTCGCTGGGCCGCACTGGGCCTCGGCACCCTGGTGCTTCTGCTTGTCTTCCTGCTGACGGGTAGCGGACGACCGGCCCCCGCCCCACCGACGGTCAGGTCCGAACTGGCTACCGCGACCCCCTTGCTCGCGCAGGCCCCCACCACCGCCACCACCGCCACCCCGCCCGCCGTGCATGCGGTGGTCGTCCGCCTCATCCTGCGGAACCACACGGACGCTGTGACCAGTGCCGCCTGGAGCCCCGACGGCCAGAGCCTCGTCACCGCCAGCTTCGACGGGACGGCCATTATCTGGGATGCGGCGACCGGTCAGGTACAGCGGACCCTGCGCGGCCACGCCGCTGCAGTGACCAGTGCAGTCTGGAGCCCCGACGGCCAGTGGATTGTCACCGCCAACGGCGATGGGACCGCCATTATCTGGGCCGCGGCGACAGGCCAAGTACGACGCCTGCTACGCGGCCACACGGCCTTGATCCGGAACGCGGCCTGGAGCCCGGATGGCAAGACCATTGTCACCGCCAGCGCCGACGGGACTGCGAAGACCTGGGACGCGGGGACGGGGCGGCTCCTGCTCACGCTCTATGGTCCGGCAAATGGGCGGCCGGGCGCGGTGTGGAGCCCCGACAGCAAAATCGTATTGACCACCCGCCACAACGGGACGGCGCAGATGTGGTACGCAAGCTCAGGTCAGGAGCTCCGTACGCTGACGGGCCTGCGGGAGCCGGTGACTTGTGTAGCGTGGAGCCCCGACGGTAAAAGCCTCGTCGCCGCCAGCGCCGACGGGATAGCCCAGATCTGGGATGTGTCGAGCGGCCAGGTGCGGCTCACGCTGACCGGCCCCCGTAGTCTAATGAGTAGCGTGGCCTGGAGCCCGGACGGCCGGCGAATCGTCACCGCAAGTGGCAATGGGACGGCCCAGGTCTGGGATGCGGCGACGGGTCAGGCGCAGCTCACGCTGGCCCGGCACACGACTTGGTTGAACAGCGCGGTGTGGAGCCCCAACGGTCGGAGCATTGTGACGGCCAGCAACGACGACACCGCGATTGTGTGGGACGTGCCCTAACAAAGATCGTATTATCCTGCCCGGAGCACACGTGCCAGCGTCTGGACCCCCGCACGCAGCTCGTCCGGGGAGGCGCTCGCGAATCCTAAGAGCAACCCGTCGCGTTCGCGCGGGCGAGGGCTGAACTCGGCCAGGGATCGAAGGGGCATGCCCAGGCCGGCGGCCCGTTGGGCGACGGCCTGGGCGCGCATGCCCGCCGGCAACCAAGCGACCAGGTGCATCCCCGCTTCCGGCACGGCGACGTCCAGGATATCCCCCAGCTCCCGCCGGAGTGCGTCGACCAGGGCATTGCGGCGTTCTAAGTACAGCAGGCGCATTTTCCGCAAGTGCCGCACGAAATGCCCCTCGGCCATAAAATCGGCCAACGCCATTTGTTCCAGCAACGGCAGATGCCCATCGACGAAGCGGCGCGCCGCGATCAACCCGGGGACCAACGCGGCGGGCGCGACCAGGTAGCCGAGGCGCAAGGAGGGAAAGAGCACTTTGCTAAAGGTCCCGATATACAGCACGCGCCCTGCGCGATCGAGGCCTTGCAACGCCTCCAGAGGCCGCCCGCTGAAGCGATATTCGCTATCATAGTCGTCCTCGACGATCCAGGCGCGTGCCTCGCGGCTCCATTCCAGCAGCGCCAGTCGCCGGCGCAGGCTCATGATCACACCCGTGGGGAACTGATGCGAGGGGGTGACGATGGCCAGGCGGGCCGCGCGCCCGAGCTGCCGCCCGGCCTCCACATCCAGGCCCTCCGGGTCCACCGGCACCTCCACCAGGCGGGCCCCGGCGCCCAGGAGGGCGCCCCGCGCCCCGACATAGCCCGGATCTTCGACCCAGGCCCGATCGCCGGGATCCAGCAGCACGCGCGCGACCAGGTCGAGGGCCCCCTGCGCGCCGGCGGTGATGAGGATCTGTTCCGGCGCGCAATGGACGCCGCGCGTAATGCCAATGTGCGCGGCAATGGTCGCGCGCAGCGGCGCGTAGCCTTGCGCGGGCTGGTAAAGGGCGACGCCGGGCAGGGACTGGCGCGCCTGCCGGGCGACCAGCCGGGCCCAGGTCTCGTAGGGAAAAGGGGCCACATCGGGCTGGCCGACGCGGAACAGGCGCGTGCGGCCGCCGGCCGGGGGGGCTGCGGATTCTCCGGCATCCGGCGTGTTGGCGAGCAATTGGCCGCGCCGCCCCAGCGGTGCGGTCTGCGGGTCGGGAGTCTCCGTTGGGGCCGGCCGCGCGGCGCGGCCGGCCCCGGGCACCCTCGGCGCGGGGCCCACCTGCGCGACCCGCGTGCCGGCGCCCACCCGGCTCTCCACATAGCCTTCCAACAGCAACTGCTCGTAGGCGAGCGCCGTGGTGGTGCGCGATACGCCCAGCTCGCTGGCCAGGGCCCGGGTCGACGGGAGGCGCGCCCCCGCCGCCAGTTGGCCCGCCAGAATATGGGCGCGCAGCCGCTCGTATAGCTGCCGGTACAGGGGAGCCAAGGCGTGCTGATCGAGCCGGATCGCCGGCTGCGGGATCGGTGTCGCGCGTTTCGGCATCGGCGTAGGGTTCCCCTTAGTGAATGCGGCCCAAGCTCGCTACCCGCCGGATAATCTGCCCCATTATATTCTCGTCAGGCTTTTGCGCAGGCATTCTTTCGGGATTGGCGGCCCCGTTAGGGATTCGGGATCGTCACTCGCGCCTGGATGGAGGCCAACCGGGCGACCAATGCTTGTAGCCCAGCAGGGAGCTGTGTGCCCCCTTCCAGATAAATTATGAACGGCAGGGTATGCGGGGCCGAATACACCAGGCCGACCGTCCAATTGTGCCTGATACCCGGCCCATATCTCTGACGGAGGGTGTACTGATCCCTGCTTGCGTTGAAGAAACCACTTGTGTGGAACAGATCAATCAGATCTTGTAGCTCGGCCGGCGTTAATCGCGTTTGCAATTGCCCATAGTAGTCAGAAACGTCTCCCTGCGTGTCAATTTTCATCTCGGCGCGCACGGGGTAGTTTAGAGGAAAAGAGTCTTTGATCTGATAGGTGATAAGCGTAGCTGGGGGCTGTGGCAACGGCGTTCCCTTGTCGGCGATGAGTTTGCCTATCCCGCGGACACGCGCTTCCAGGTCGAGCAGAGCAGCAGGCATCTGTGGGTTATCTGCCATAG
>DATGEF010000719.1:0-6545 GCA_035310405.1 Chloroflexia bacterium
CGCCGCGGCTGCGGCGGGCCAGGCCCCGATTATTCAGCACGCGGGGCTGGTCGGGCTGCCGCTCCAGGGAGCGATCGAAATCGGCCAGGGCGCCGCCGATATCGTCCAGCACCGCGCGCGCCAGGCCGCGGTTATTGAGCGTGGGCACATGATCGGGGCGCAGGGCGAGCGCCCGATCCAGGTCGGCGAGGGCGGCCGGCATATCGCCGGCTTCCTGGGAGAAGACCGCACGATTATAGAGCAGGTCGGGATCATCCGGGCACAGCGCCACGGCCCGGGCCAAATCGGCCCCCGCGGCGGGAAGCTGGCCCAGCTCCCGCAGCACCAGGGCGCGGGTCCCCAGGGCAGGCCCGTGGTTCGGCGCCGCGGCCAGAAACGCGTTCAGGTCCTGGAGAGCCCCTTCGAGATTGCCCAGTTCCCGCCGCAGCATGCCGCGGCCCAGCAACGCCACGGGCGCGGCGGCATCGAGGTCCAGGGCGTGGTTAAATTGTTCCAGGGCCGCCGCCAGGTCGCCCTGGTCCGCCAGCTGCATCCCAAACTCAATATGCTCCTGTGCGCTCGGTAGCATCGGCCGCTCCCCCTGCTGATTTCATACTGTGTGCTATAATACCACCAAATCCCGATCCTGAGTAGTTCTCGGGGAAGGCTGATTAGGAAGGCTGATTAGGAAGGTTGATTAGGAAGGTTGATTAGGAAGGCTGATTAGGAAGGTTGAGAGGACTGCCGATGGCCGTCGTTGCTCCCCATATCGGATTGCCGACCGAAGTGCTGCCCATCCACTGGGGCCGCCTGGATACCCCCCTGGGGCCGGTGTACGTGGCAGCCTCGCCAGCCGCCGTCGTCACCATAGGGACCCACGATAGCAGCGCGGCGGCGTTCCAGGCCCGGCTCGACGCGGAGCTCGGCCCGCGCTTGCAGTTAGTGCCGGGGCCGACCCCGGTGCTCGCCGCCGCGTTGGAGCAGCTGGCCGCCTATTTTGCCGGCCGGCTGCAACGCTTCGACGTGCCGCTCGACCTGCGCCTGTTACGGGGGGCGTTCAACCACCAGGTCCTCACCGAACTGGGCACCGTGCCCTGGGGGCACCTGGTGAGCTACAGCGAGCTGGCCCGGCGCGCCGGGGCCCCACGGGCCGCCCGGGCGGTCGGGGGAGCCTGCGCGGCCAATCCCATCCCGATCCTGATCCCCTGCCATCGCGTCGTCCATGCCGGCGGCGGCATCGGCGGCTACAGTGGCCCCGGGATCGCCTACAAGCGCGGGCTGCTGGCGATCGAAGGGGTCACCTTCCCGGTAAAAGCATGACGGCCGGCACCCGCCGCGATCGCGGGGGTCCGCCGGGCGCCGCCCGGGTCTGATGGCCACGACCGCCGCGCCGCCCCCCGCGGTGGGGCTGGAAAGCCCCCATCCGCAGACTCATAAAGGGCTGGTGATCACGGCTGTGCTGCTGACGACGGCGCTCTCGGCCCTGGACGCCAACATCGTCGGCACGGCGATGCCCAGCATCGTCGGGGCGTTGCGCGGCCTCAATTTGTTGCCCTGGCTGGCCACCGCTTTCCTGTTGAGTACCGCCGTCACGGTGCCGCTCGCCGGGAAGCTGGCCGACCTGTATGGCCGGAAGCCGGTGTTGCTGGCGGGCGTCACGATTTTCTTGCTCGGCTCGGCGCTGTGCGGGCTGGCCGGCTCGATGGAGCAGCTGATCGCCTTTCGCGCATTGCAGGGGCTCGGCGCCGGCACGGTGATCCCGGTGACCCTGACCCTGATCGGCGACCTGTTCGACCTGGAGGAACGGGCGCGCCTGCAGGGGATTTTCAGCGCCGTCTGGGGCGTGGCGAGCGTGCTGGGGCCGCCGGTCGGCGGGTTCATCGTCACGTTTTGGAGCTGGCCCTGGGTCTTTTTGATCAACCTGCCGGTGGGCTTGCTGGCCATGGCGATCCTCGGCGTCTACCTGCGCGAGCCCGCCCGCGACCGGACCGCCCGCCCGCGCCTGGATCTCGCGGGCGCGGCCACGCTGAGTGGGGGGATCATCGCCGGCCTGCTGGCGTTGAGCTTGCTCAGCGCGGCGCCGGGCGCCGGGGCGGGCGGTCCGGTCGCGGGCCTGGCGATCAGTGCGCTGGCCTTGCTCGCGCTCTTTCTCTATATCGAGCGCCGCGCGCCGGAGCCACTGATCCCGCTCGACCTGCTGGCCCGGCCGCTGACGCGCGTGGTCGTGGGCGCGGCGATGCTGGCCGATAGCCTGCTGCTCGGCGGGGGGATCTACCTGCCGATCCTGGTGCAGGGTGTCTGGCAGGGCACGCCGCTGGAGGCGGGCCTGGCGCTGGCCCCGCTTTCACTGAGCTGGCCGGTGGCGAGCTCGTTCTCCGGCCGGGCGATCCGCCGCTGGGGCTACCGGCCGGTGGTGGGCAGCGGCGGGGTCTTGATCGCCGTGGGCGCCCTGCTGCTCTTGCCGCTCGGCCCCGCGGGCCCGGTCTGGCTGCTGCCGGGGGCGCTGTTCGTCCAGGGGGCCGGCTTTGGCTTGACCTACAGCACCTGCTTGCTGGCCGTGCAAAACTCGGTGCCCTGGGAGCGGCGCGGGACGGCGACCAGCCTCTACCAATTTGCCCGCAGCACGGCCGGCACCATGGCCGGGGCGCTGCTGGGGCTCTTGCTTACGACCACCCTGGCCGCCGCACTGGCGCGCTTGCCGGCCCTGCCGCTGCCCCCGGCCGCCGGCCCGAGCGCCAGTGGGCACCTGGGCGCGGCGAACCTGCTGCTGGACCTCACGGCCCGCACCCAGCTGGCCGCCCCGACGAAAGCGGCGCTGATCGGCGCGTTGGCCAGCGGCCTGCAGCCGGTGATCCTCGTGCTCGGCCTCTTGGGGGTCGGCGTCTGCGGCATCGCCGCGCTCTTCCCGCGTGATGCGGCGCGCGCCGCGCAGTAAGGAGATTGCCCGATGCGACTCGCGCTACTCATGCGTTGTCTCGTCCTAGTGTTGGCCGGCGGGCTAGGCCTGGCCGGCTGTGCCGGCGGCACCGCGCTGCCGGCTTCTCCCACGCCCGTCTTGCTGGTGGCAACCCCGACCCTGCCGGCCGCCGGCACCGCAGTACCGACGGTCGCGCTATCCCCCTCGGCGGCGGCGGGGCGCGTGATCCCGCATCCGGCGGGGGGCCACGATATCGTGATCCAGATAAGTGGCGGGGTGGGAGGCATGGTGCCTCCTATCTACATCCAGGCGAGTCGGTTTCCGGGCTTCACGGTCTTCGGAGACGGCACCCTGATCTATCGCGCCGGCAAAGGTTTCTATCAAAGCCGGCTGGACGAAGCGGCGCTGCAACGGCTGCTCACGTTGGCGGTCGACGATGTCCATTTCTTCACCCTGGACCAGTTCAATGGCCCCCCCTGCTGTGATATGCCGAGCACCAACGTCACGCTGGCCGCCGACGGCCAGCGCCGGTCGGTCAGCGTAACCTTTGCCGAGGAGACGACCACGCCCACCGGGAGCGAATCCTCGGTGCATCGCCTGGGCCGCCTCCTCACGGCGCTCAACGCCCTGCGATCCGAGACGGCGCCGGCTTACCTGCCCGCCGGAGTGACGATCTACGCCGAGAGTCGCCCGGCCAGCGCGTCCGACGGGGCGATCCCGCACTGGCCGGTGAGCGAGATCCTGCTCGCGCGCGTGTTGCAATCCGCGCCCGATCGCTCGGGCGGCAGCCTGCGCGTGACGGGCCCGGCCGCCCAGGCCGCCCTGCGCGCGGCGCCCGATCCCCAGCCGTTCACCGACGCCGGCCAGGGTTACATCGTCGTCGCCGTCCCCGATTCGCCCTGATGCCGGTTCATCCACGAAGCACACGAAGGAACCTGTTTCAGCCTTATTCCGCTATCAATTTTTTATGCAGTTTTGTATAATCAAGCAAAGCTATAGAAGGCCGCCTGAATCTGCACTAGTGCAAGTTCCAGCCACCTCTTGGGCCAGGGCTGGGCGAGGAGTGAGCACCCCCAGGTGCGAACGCGGGTGGGGCACCGTTCGCACGTAGGCGTGCTCACTCCTCATCACCCAAGGGGTCCCTTGAGGTTGCACTAGCATAGAGGATTGTACGATGTCTACCGATACCCATTCTGCGGTCGATCCCACCCTGGCCGCTGTGTGGGCGCAACTGACGCCCGCCCATCAGGAGATAGTGCTCCAATTGGCCCGGGCGCTGGCGCTCGAAGATGCGGAGCTGGGCGACTGGCCGGAATTGGTCGGAAGTGAACTGCTCGATCTGAGCGCGGACGTGCTGGGTCGGGATTGGCATTCCCCAGAGGATGAGGCGGCATGGCGCGATTTGTGAAGGGCGAGGCGGTGACAGGTATCATCGCCCTGCTTATGCGGTAAGAGCCTGTATCAAACCGCGGCTGAGAGGAAGCGCGGGATGCACGCACCCCGACCGGATCTGGCCGCGCATTTGCACCGGCTGGCGACCGTCGGCCTCGTGCAGCGGGCGGCCGCCTCGCTCGACCTGGAATACCTCTTCCGCCACGGGCTGATCCAGGACGCGGCCTACAGCTCCCTGTTGCGGCGCCAGCGCCGCCGGTACCACCAGCAGGTGGGCGAGGCTCTGGAAGCGCTCCACCCGGATCGGCTCGACGAATTGGCCCCGCTGCTCGCGCAGCACTTCGCCGCGGCCGGCCAGCCGGGGCCCGCGCGGGCGGCGATACCCCTGGTGCGTTGGCCGTCTGCGAGGAAGCCCTGGCGCGGATCGCCGCCTACCCGGAGTCGCCGGGCCTGGCGTCCCTGCTGAATATCACCGCGCATACGTACTATTTCAACGGCCAGCAGGCCGAGGCCCGGCGGTATGCGCGCCAGGCTGACGATCTTCCCCGCCCCAGAGTTGACAAGTGCTCCAGGCTCCCCTACAATACAAGATGTGGAACTGATTGATCGGGCCCGGACCAGCCTCGCGGCAGGCGATGCCCCGGGCGCACATGCGTTGCTGCTGCAGGCGCTCAAGGCCTGTCAGACGGTGGGCGATCGGGCGGGCGGCGCGGCCGTCTTGCACGAGCTGGCCTACCAGGCGCGCCTGCGCGGCGACCTGGCGCAGGCCGACCCCTTGCTGCGGCAAGCGATCCAGCTGCGCCTGGCCCTGGAGGATCGGCCCGGCTGGGTGGAGAGCGTCTACGAGCTCGGCCTGCTGGAAAAAGCCCGGGGCAATATCCCGCTGGCCACCGATATGTTCGCCCGCACCCTCTTCACCGCCCGGCAGCTCAACGATAACCTGTACATCGGGCGGTGTCTCCACCAAATGGGCCTCATCCATATGGAGGCGCGCGACTACGAGCACGCCGATACGCTGCTGACCGAAGCCTTTGAGATCCGCACCAGCACCAAGGACTACGAAGGTTTGAGTGCCACGCTGCATGAGCTCGGCGTGTTGCGCGAGGGCCAGGGCGACCTGTTCGCCGCGGCCGATCTCTACAAGCGGAGCCTGGCCATCTGCGAGAAGCTGAGCGACGATGTGGGCCAGGTGGCCAATCTGTCCTCGTTGGGGGCCGTCTACCAGGCCCGCTCCCGGGTGGCGGAAGCCGAGCGCTTCTACCAGCGCGCGCTGGAGGTCGCCCGCCGCAAGGCCCGGCCCGACCTGGTCGCCGAGAGCCTGCACAACCTGGGCGCGGCCCTCTATGCCCGCGCCGATTATGCGGGCGCTTTCGATCATCTCTGGCAGGCCCACCAACTCGTGGCCGATCCCGGCCTGACGGAGTGGATGCGGGCGCTGTATACGGCGCTCGGCCCCGAGACCTTTCTGACCCAGGCCAAGCGCCTGGGCATCGGGTCCAGCACGCTGACGAGCGTGCTGCAACAGGAAGCGCCGGCCGCCCCGGCCCAACAGCTGACGCTCGCCCGGCTGGTGGCGCTGCGGCTCCGCGTCGGGCCCGCGCAATTTATTGTGCTGGCCAAGCAATCGCAAATTCCCGCCGACATCGTCGCCCGGGTCGAAGAAGCCGCCAAGAGTCTCGGCGGCTGATTGTCAGAGAGGAGTACGGGATGCCAACCACGACCGTGACCGATGAGGTCCGGATTTTTGTGATTTCGATGATTTATGCGGTCGTCGGGATGGGGCTGCTGTATCTCGGCTACCGCGTCTTCGATTGGCTGACGCCGACCGATATGCAGAAGAAGATCTTCGAGGAGGGCAACCGCGCCGTCGCCATTACAGTGGGCGCGTTTATCCTCGGGCTGGCGATCATCATCGCTGCGGCCATCCACGGGTAGCCCCGATGGCCCGCGCCCTCAACTGTCCCAACTGTGGCGGCCCCATCCAGGTCGAGAACGCCTATACCACGCTGGTGGTCTGCCCGTTTTGCGGCTCCTCGCTCTACATCCATGACACGGGAGTCGACATCACCGGCAAGACCGCCAAGCTGGCCCAATACCCATCCCGGCTGGCCATCGGCGCGACGGGGCAAATTCAAGGACGCGCCTTCCGCGCCCTCGGCCGCATCCGCTACCAGTATGCGGGCGGCTTCTGGGATGAATGGAATTTGCAATTCGCCGACGGGCAGATCGGCTGGGTCGAAGAAGACGAGGGCGAATT
>DATGEF010000720.1:0-5726 GCA_035310405.1 Chloroflexia bacterium
CGGTCAGCTGCTGGGAACCGGCGTGACGGTCCAGGTCAGCGTCGGGAACGAAAATGCCTGGATGCAGGTGAGTCTCGACGGCAAGGTCCAGTTCGCCGGGGTGCTGGCGGCCGGGGCCGTGCGCAGCTGGACGGCGCAGAACGCGATCCGCATCCGTTTTGCCCGGGGCGACATTACCTCGGTGATGGTCAATGGGGTCGATAAAGGCCTGGCCAGCGATTCGGCGCAGACCGTGATCACCAAAGAATGGGATGCGGCCGGCAACGAGCACGTCATCCCCTGAGCCCAGGCCCAGACCCAGGCACAGGCACAGGCACAGGCAATAGAAAGGAGACTCTATGGCCGGGACATTTTCCTTTGATTTAGTCTCGGATTTCGATCGCCAGGAGCTGGTGAACGCCATCGATCAAACTCTGCGCGAGATCCGCACCCGTTACGATTTAAAGGATTCCAAAAGCGATATCAAGCTGGAAGAGGCGCGCCTGGTAATTACTTCCGAGAGTGAGTACCATTTGACCCAGATCAAAGACCTGCTGGAGACCAAGGTCTTGCGCCGGAATCTCTCGCTGAAAATCCTTGAGTGGGGCAAAGTCGAAGAAGCCGGCGGCAATACCTACCGGCAGGTGGTCACGATCCGCAAAGGCATTGCCGAGGACCAGGCGCGCAAGCTCAATAAGCAGATCCGGGAGCACTTCCCGAAAACGCAGCCGCAAATTCAGGGCGACGCCTTGCGCATCACGGCCAAAAGCAAAGATGAGCTCCAAGCCGTGATCAGGTTCATCCGGGAGCACGAGGCGGAGTACCCCGTCGCGCTACAGTTCACGAACTATCGCTAGGGCGCCGAGTCCGGGACCTGGCGCTACGTAGCAAAGCAGGCCATAATGCAAGTAGAGAAGGCACCGCGCTTTAATATCGTCACCCTGGGCTGTGAGAAAAACTCGGTCGACAGCGAGGGTATGGGCCAGGTCCTGGCCGAGGCCGGCTATGTCGACGCCCCACGGCCCGAAGAAGCCGATGTCTTAATCGTCAATACCTGTGGCTTTTTGCAGGCGTCGACGGGCGAGTCGCTGGCCGCCCTGCAGCGGCTAGCCACCCACAAACGCCCGGATCAGCTCTTGATCGCTGCGGGCTGCGCAACCCAGCGGTACGGGGCCGACATCGCGGACCAGGTCGCGGGGGTGGATGGCCTGTTGAGCACGCGCCAGTGGCCACAGATTGCCAAGCTGGTGGACCATCTCCGCGACCAGCAAGCCCACGGCACACTGCCCGCACGCACGAGCGGCGACGATCCGGTCGCCGCCCTGCAAGCGCGGGTGGCGAGCATCGAGGCGGCGCTCCTCGCCCCGGTGCAGCCGACCGCCGAGCTGAAGCGCTTCAAGCGCAAGCCCCAGGGCGCCAGCGCCTACGTCAAGATCTCGGAAGGCTGCGATCACGCCTGTGCCTTCTGCATCATCCCGGCCATCCGCGGTAAGCATATCAGCCGGCCCAGCGCCGAGATCGCGGCCGAAGTCCGGGAACTGGCCGAGCAAGGTGTCCACGAAGCTATTTTTATTGCCCAGGACAGCACCTACTATGGCACCGACCTGCAGATCCGGGATGGCTTAGCCCATCTGTTGGAAGCCGTCGCCGCCGAAGCACCGACGATCGGCTGGGTGCGCCTGATGTACGCCTACCCGACGCAGATCACCCCGCGCCTGATCGAGACCATGGCCCGTCTGCCCCAGGTCTGCAAATACCTCGATATGCCCCTCCAGCATGGCCACCCGGCGACCCTGCGCCGCATGCGCCGGCCGAACGACATGGCCCGCGTGCGCCGCCTGATCGCCGATTTGCGCGCGGCCATGCCCGAGATTGCCCTGCGCACAACCTTTATCGTCGGCTACCCGGGCGAGACGGATGAGGAGTTCCAGACGTTGCTCGATTTTATCGCCGAGATCCGGTTCGATCATGTCGGCATGTTCATCTATTCGCCGGAGGAAGGCACCCCGGGCGCCACACTCCCGGACCAGGTGCCGGAGCGGATCAAACAGCGGCGCTATAAACAGGCCATGAGCCTCCAGCAACAGATCTCGGCGGCGAATAATGCGCGTTGGGTGGGCAAAACGCTGGATGTGCTGATCGAAGGCACCGGCACTGTCGAGGATGGCCGCGGGCGCAAAACCCCGATCCTGGCCGGGCGCTACTATCGCCAGGCCCCGGAAGTCGATGGGCTGGTCTTCGTCAAAGGGCACGCCGGGATCCAGGTCGGCCAGGTGGTGCCGGTACGGATCAACCAGGCCACCGAGTACGACCTCTGGGGCAAAGCGGTCAGTTAGCGACCCCGCTTTCCCCGGTTGCGGTAAGTTTCCTTATCTTTCTCTTATCTTCCCGCCGCCTTTCTTTAGCCGCTGCTTATGCGTGGTACCGTATACTAAGCCCCGTAACCTGCCGCCGAGCAGTACTAGCTCGTGCGGCAGCGGCCAATCGCGTTGATTATCCATGGGCGCAATCGGGCTGTAGCGGCCCGGATTTTATCATGCGGGGTCGGAAAGGAGGGATGGCCCCCGCGACGCCGCGCGCGGCGTCGCCCGCGAACTTGAATTTTGGTATAACTATAGGAAAGGACCTCATATCAGATGAAATCCACATCGTCGATCCTGCGCATGCTCGGCATCCTGGCCATCCTGGGCTTGCTGTTGGGCGCCCCCGGCGCCAGCCGCGCCCAGAGCGGCTCCCAAACCTTCCCGCAGACGGGCAAAACCGTCAGCGGCCTCTTCCTCACCTATTGGCAGACCCACGGTGCCCTGGCCCAGCAGGGTTACCCGATCTCCGACGAGATGCAGGAAGTCTCCGACCTCAACGGCCAAACCTATACCGTGCAATATTTCGAGCGCGCCGTGTTTGAAAAGCACCCCGAGAATCAGCCGCCCTACGACGTCCTGCTGAGCCAGCTCGGCACTTTCCGCTACAAGGAGAAATATCCGACCGGCGCGCCGGACCAGCAGCCCAGCACCGACAACCCCCGCGTCTTCCCGCAAACCAATCACACCCTCGGCGGTGTCTTCCGCACCTACTGGGAGACCCACGGCGGCCTGGCCCAGCAGGGCTTCCCGATCTCCGACGAGTTCACCGAAGTCAGCGATCTCAACGGCCAGTCCTACAAGGTCCAGTACTTCGAGCGCGCCGTCTTCGAGCTGCACCCCGAGAACCAGCCGCCGTATAACGTGCTCCTCAGCCAGCTTGGCACCTTCCAGTACCGCAAGAAGTACCTGAACCCGACGGCGACTCCGGCCCCCGCCGCGACCAGTACCCCGGTGGCGTCCGGCTGCGATGCCCCGGCCAGCAAAGACGCGACCGTCACGCCGGCCTGCGGCAGCGTCGGCACGATCTTCCGCATCCATATCACCGGCTTCACCCCGAACGAGCACATCAGCTTCTGGCTGACCGCCCCGAACGGGCAGGTGCTCGGTACCCCCCGCCCGCTGAATGTCGGCAGCCATAACGGCCAACTGGACGATTCCCTTAACAGCAGCATCCTGCCCAGCCTCATGGCCAACCCGCTAGGGATCTGGGCCATCACCTACCAGGGGGAGCAGTCAAGCCACCAGTCGGTCGCTTTCTTCAAAATCACGAGCACCGCCACCCCGGTGCCCAACGCGGGCTGCGACGTCTCGGGGAGCCGGGATGGCTCGGCAACGCCTACTAGCGGCCGCCCGGGGGACACCCTCATCGTCACCGCCCGCGGCTTTACGCCCGGGGAAGCGGTGTCGTTCTGGTTTACCTTGCCCAACGGCCAGGTGTTCGGGACTGCCCGTCCGATCGGCAACGGGGTCAACCCGGATGGCACCGTCGGCCCCATACCGTTCCAGATTCCCGCGGCGTTTTCGGCCGCTGGGCGGTACGCGCTCACCTTCCAGGGCGCGTCCAGCCAGCACCAGGCGATTGTCCTCTTCTGCGTGACGCCGTAAACGCGCGATCCCGGTCCTGACGCGGTAGGCGTCGCGTCGTACAAAAGGTGGCCCCTGCGCACGCGCAGGGGCCATCTCCGGTTTCAGCCGATCAGCGGCGGCACCGCCAGACCGCACGCTAGCTGCGGTCGGCGCCGATCATTTGCAGTAGATCCAGCCGGTCGCTGATCACCCCGTCGACCCCGCAGAGGCGGAGCCAGTGCAGCGCGGCGGGATCGTTGACCGTCCAGGTATAAACCTGGCGGCCGGCGCGATGGGCGAGATAAATGGGCAAAGGATTGACGGCGAGCATCTGCCACATAGGGCCGAGTACCTCGGCGCGCGCGGCCGGGGTCACGGGAAACGGCGTCTCCTGCGCGAAGAGCTGGCAGAGCGGCAGCCGGGGGGCCAGCTTGCGCACCTCGCCCAGCGACGCGCCGTCGAAGGACATCAGCAGGACGCGCTCCGTATAGTGCTGGGCGGCCAGCACGGCCAGCAGCCGCCGTTCAATGCCGGGATAGAGATGCGGGCTTTTGATCTCGATCAGCAGCCGCGCCCCGCCGTTGGGTGCCGTCCGGGCGAGCGCAATCACCGCTTCTAGCGTCGGGATCGGCTCCCCCTGCCATTGCGGGCCAAACCACGCCCCGGCATCCAACTGCTGTAAGTCGGCCAGGAGCCGGCCGGCCAACGGCCCCTGGCCGTTGGACGTGCGGTCCAGGGTCTCATCATGAAACACCACCAGCGCACTATCCCGGGTCAGTTGCACATCGAGCTCCCAGGTCACGATCCCGGCCGCCAGCGCGGCACGGAAGGCGGCGAGCGTGTTCTCCGGGGCGGTGGCGGCGCCCCCGCGGTGGGCCACCGGCTCGATCGCCGGGCGCGGGCGGGCGGCCCAGCGCCGGATGCCATAACCGGCGGCCAGCCCGGCGGCCAGCCCGGTGGTCAGGCCCAGGCTGCGGCGCATTAGCGGAACTCGCGGGTGGGCCACTGCCGGCCCGCGGCGATCTGCTGCATCTTGGGGCGGGGGTTGATCACGACCGGGTTGCCAAAGAGCGCCAGCACTTGCTCGTCGCTGTGGTGGTCGGCGTAGGCATAGCTGGCCTGGAAGCTCACCCCGTGCTGTTGCGCGAAATGGTGAATCAGCAGCGCCTTGGTCGGGCCATAGGGCCAGGGCCCGGCGATCCGCCCGGTGAACCGGCCCCCCCGCTCGGCCATATGCGTGGCGATGAGATGGTCCGCGCCCAGATCGCGTTGCAGATGCTCCAGCAGGAAGTCGAGCGAGCCGGAGAGGAGTACGGTGAGATGGCCTTGCTCCTGATGCTCCCGTACGGCGGCCCGGCCGGCCGCCGAAACGATGGCGCGGATCTCATCCTGGTAACAGCGGGCCGCGAGGGCTTTGATCGGCCCGCTGGGCTGCCCCGCCAGGTAGACCCGGCGCGCGCGGATAGCCGCCATCGGGCTCATGCGCGGCAGCCGGCGGGCCAGATAGAGGCCCGTGCGCAGCAGCGTGCCCAACCCCAGCACCCGCTGACGGAACAAATAGCGGATGAACATCCGCTCGGTGGTCGTGCCCGGCACGAGCGTGCGGTCGACGTCGAACACGGCGGCGATGGCCGTGGGTGTTGCGGCCTCAGGACGAGCTTGCACGATCAGACGGCCCCCTTTTCGCGAGGTTTCCAGAAATAGTCCCGCGCGTCATAGAGCACCACGGCCCCGCGCGCCAGGCCATACAAGACACTGAAGAGCGCGAGCGCCTGGCCCACGCCAATGATCACCGGCCAGGTACTGGCCCAGCCCGCA
>DATGEF010000721.1:0-19638 GCA_035310405.1 Chloroflexia bacterium
TCAGCCAGGCCATGACCGCCACAGCCAATTTGCAGAGCTTCCACTTCACCCAGGTGATCGCCGGCGTGAGCTATACCCAACCCTGGAATATCGAGGGCGATTATGTGGCCCCGGACCAGGAGTACAGTAAAGGGCAACTGAACGGGGCCGAGGGCGAGTTCCTGCAGGTCGGCACCCAGACCTACCACAAGGATGCCGGGGGCACCTGGACGCCGCTGGCCCAGGGCGCGCAAACCCCGCATGACCTGGTGGGCAGCTTCTTCGGCGGCGTGGCGGCCATTGCGGCCCTCAGCGATTTCCAAAACACCGGCGAGACGACCACGCTCGACGGGACCAGCACGCAGCACTTCGCCGGCACGATCAGCCTGGGCAAAATGCCGGGCGTTGCCGCGGCGATCGCGGCCCTGCCCGACCTCCCGCCCGCCGGGACGATCGACCTCTGGATCGATCCGCAGGCTCACACGGTGTATAAGCTGGCGGTGCGTATCGACACCACGGCGGCGCTGGCCGCGGCGGTCGCCAAGCTGGCCCCCGCCGGGGGGCCGACCGCCGTCCCGATCCCGTCGTATGTCTTCACCGCGGACATGACCATCAGCCGGCAGAATGACCCGGCGATCCATGTACCATCCCCCACCGGGGGCAACACGACGCCGCCCACGGCCACGCCGGCGAGCGGCGGCGCGGCGGGGCCGACCCCTACCGAAGCCAGTATCCAGGTCGCCAGCAGTAGCGGCCACGACAGCCCGAGTAAGGCCCTGGCCCTGAGCGGGCCGACCCATGTCGACCTGACCTTGAGCTCGGCGCACGACGTGGTCTACTTCAGCTTCAAGACGAGCGCGCCGATCGCGGGCGGGGTCTGGTCGTATAATCCGCAGGACGCGGCCGGCAAGCTCCAGGTGCAGATACTCGACGCCAGCGGGCAGAAGGAGATCGACGTGGCTACGCTGGGGCCGGGCGAACAAAGCAGCATGTCGAATGTGCTCTCCGATCCCGGGCTCTACCTGATCAAGGTGACCGCGGCCGGGCTGACGACCGTGCCCAAGACGCCCGCGCAAGTCGAATTGACCTTCAGTCCGTTGCAACCGTAGCTACGCCCGCCGGCCGCGCCCCAACACGGCGCGGCCGGCCATCCCGGAAAGGAGCCGGGTTTCATGACTGCCACAATCGGGGCTGTGTTGACGTTTCACCGTTTTCTGCATATCATGCGGGAGAGCGCGGATCGTTACCGGACCGCGGAGCGTAGTGGCGCGGGGCAGAGAGGACCGAATCATGCAGCAACCCTATCCTATCCTGGAATTTGACCCGGCGGCCGAGGCCTTGCTGGAGCCGCGCCGGCTGATCTGGCCGATCGATGCGCCCGAGCATTGTGTCGTCTGTTTCTTCCAGGACGTGATCGCCAACCTCCGGGCGACCGAGCAGGTCCAGGTGCTCGCCACCCAACGCAGCGAGATCGGCGATCACCCGGTCTACGAGCTGGCGGTCCAGGGCCGGCGGCTGGCCCTCTTCCACCCGGGCGTGGGGGCGCCGCTGGCCGCCGGGATGCTGGAAGAGGTGATCGCCCTGGGCTGCCGGAAGTTCATCGCCTGTGGCGGCGCCGGGGTACTGGCCCCTGATATCGCGGTCGGCCATATCGTGGTGCCCACCGCCGCGGTGCGCGACGAGGGGACATCCTACCACTACTTGCCGCCGAGCCGGGAGGTGGCGGCCGACCCGGCGGGGGTCGCCGCCATCGAGCGGGTGCTGCAGGCGCGCGGCTTGCCGTACGTGGCGGCCAAGACCTGGACGACCGACGCCATCTACCGCGAGACGCCAGGCAAAATCGCCCTGCGCAAAGCCGAAGGCTGCGTGACCGTGGAGATGGAAGCGGCCGCCTTTTTTGCCGTGGCCCAGTTCCGGCAGGTCGCCTTCGCCCAATTGCTCTACGGCGGCGATGATCTCAGCGGCAGCGAGTGGGACTCGCGCCACTGGACCCGGCACGCCGTCCGCGAGACCCTCTTCTGGCTGGCCGCGGAGGCCTGCCTGAGCTTGTAGGCGCGACATCCGGGCCCTGGCCACTTATTGACAGCTCTTCTAAACTATGTTATTATTATCTAACGAAGTTCGGTAAACGGGGGCGGATAAGCGAAATGGGGCGAAATGGGCAGTAAGGAACGGCGCGAGCGACAGAAGCAGGAGCTGCGAGAAGGGATTCTCGCCGCGGCGCTGCGCATCGCCAGTGCGGAGGGCTGGCAAGCGGTGACCATGCGCAAGGTCGCCGAGCTGATCGAATACAGCCCGCCCACCATTTACGAGTACTTCGAGAGCAAAGACGCGATCCTGGGGACCCTCGCGCAGGAGGGTTTCCGTAAACTGCGCGAGCGGCTCGAAACTGCCGGTGCCGGCGGCGCCGGCGCGCCGATGGTCCGGCTAGCCCTGGCATATTGCGCGTTTGCCTGGGAGCATCCGCAACTATACCAGGTCATGTTCGGCATGGGGGGGGCGATCTGTCGCCTCGATAGCGCACTCCCGGACCTCGACGCGCTCAGCCGCATCATGATGACAGCCGCGCGCACGGCGCTGCCGGCCGTGGCCGAGCCGGATCGCGCCGCAGTGCTGGAAATCCACTTCGCCACCCTGCATGGGATCGTTTCGCTGGCGATGCAAGACCTGCTGGGTAGCCAGGAGCGCGCCGACCGGCTGGCGGAACAGGCGACCCACGACTGGCTGCGGGCGCATCAAGCCCGCTCGGAGATCTGACGCCCCTTTTTTTGCCTATCTCCGAACTAAGTTAGATTAGAGACCCATGTTTGCAGCGGAAAACCATTACTAAAGGAGACCAATCATGACCACGCAAGCACCGACAACGCCGAACGTACGTCCGGCGCAGCTTTCCTGGGTGGCGCAGCAATTGACGACCTCCGCCAACACGCTGGTGCGCGGCATCTTGCGCGCCCCTTGCCATGGCCTGCTCAGCGGCACGATGCTGCTGCTGACCTTCACAGGGCGCAAGAGCGGGCGCCGCTTCACCACGCCAGTGACCTATCTCCCCGTGGACGAAACCCTGCTCATCTTTACCGACCGGCCCTGGGCGAAAAATCTGGAGGGCGGAGCGATGGTCTCCCTGCGGCTGCGCGGGCGCGAGGTTCCCGCACAGGCCACCGTCACCGCCGACCCCGGCGCGGTGGCGCAGGGCATCGCCACCTTTCTCGGCCGCAAGGGCCTGCGCAACGCCTGGCAGATCGACCTCCGCCTGGATACGCAGCGCACACCCACCGCGGACGAGCTCCGGGCGCTGGTTGAGCGGGATGGCCGGATGCTGATCCGCGTGACCCCCGAGGCCTTGTGATCGGTGGGCCAGGCCCTACATTTGCGGGGTTTGCCACTGGACGATGGCCTGCGGCTCGCCCAGCAGCGCCCGCTTGGCCGGCGCCGCGAGCTGGTCGAATAAGCGGTTGCTGTCGATGCGCAGTTCCGGGTCCTGGGCAAAGCCCTGGTTGAAAGTATCGCGGATGATGCCCTCGAACAGGCTGCTGATCTGCAAGCCCAACTGGTACGGCAGCACCTGGTCGTTGATCTGCTGCTGGAGAGGCCGGGCAGTGCGGCTGTAGGTATAGGCGAACGTCGTCGCGTCGCCCTTCTCCAGGGCCGTGGCCAGCGTCGCCAGGACCTGCCGGATCGTCACCGGGTCCGAGCCATGGGCGGCCGGGCGCAGCAGGTCTTGCGTATCGTAGAGAATCCGCAGGGTGAGGATCTCCATCTGCTCGCGGATCAGCGCCGCGGCGCGCGCCCCGGCGGTGATCCCCGCCGCGCCGCTCGCCTCGCTGGGCGTGATCGTCTGGCTGCCCAGCACGGGCGGGGCCGGCGTCTGCGTCGCGGGGCCCGTGCCGCTCTCGACCGTCGCCCCCGCCTCGATCGGCGTCAGCCCGGCCGTCGCCGCCCCCCCGGCCGGTGCAACCGTCGCCGGCGCCGGCGGATTCTGCGCCGGCGCGGCATGCTTGCTCGCGGTGACGTCCCCAGCCGCCGGAGCATTCTGATTCTTCGCTGCGTCTTCAGACATATGCTACCCCCCAAGCTCATTTTGCATTGTAGACGTTCGGATTGTGGACCATCGGATTTTGGACCTTCGGATTTTGGATTTTGGATTGGGAGACGAAGGATCGGGGACCAAGGACCCGTGGCCCGTCAACTCAAAACTCAAAAATGTGCCTGCGGCACCGCTGCGCGATCAAAACTCAAAACTCGTCGTCCCTGCCTACTGCCTACTCGTCCCGACCCCGCGTCACCCAACCCCCAACCCCCAACCCCTAACCCCAACCCTTCAGTTGTCCGAAAAGCTGCCCAGCAGGCCGGCCGCGTTGGGGCGCGGGGCGGCCCCGGTGGTTTTCATGAGCGTGAGCTCACGGGTCAGGAGGGTGATCGCGCTGGCGAGCCGGGCGCCCGGCGAGGGCGCCTCCAGCAGTTGCTGCTTCTCGGCGGCCGGCACCTGGATCAGGGCGCCGATCAGCAGCGACAGCCGCCGAGGATCGGCCGGCAGGTCGAGCGGCAACCGGATGCCCCAGGCCGCGGCGTCGCTCCCGGTCGCGGCCACCAGGCTGCTCAGGTAGTCGTTAAACAGCGCCCCGGCGCGCTCCACACTGGCCGGGGTCGGGGGCGGATCGGCCTCGTCGGGCCACAACCGCACCCGGCCGCGCAAATAGAGCTTGCCCGGCGGCGCCAGATCCAGCACCTGGAAGCGCTCCAGGCCGGCCGCCACCAGCGAAAAGCGCCCCTCGGCGAGCTCCTCTAATTGCGTGATCTGCACCAGGGTGCCGACCTGGTACGGATCGGCGGTGTCCCCCACCTCGACCCCCCGCTCAATACCCAGGATGCCGAAGCGGGGCGACCCACTCAGGCAATCGGCGACCATTTGCTTGTAGCGCTCTTCAAAAATATGCAGCTGGACGCCAAATCCTGGAAACAGCACGCTACCCAGTGGGAACAGCGGCAAGTCGATCAATTCCATCCTGCAGATCCTCCAGCCGCGCCGGCCCGGCGACGGCCCTACTAGCCCATTATAGCATAGGCCGCGCCAGGGCCACAGCGGCGCCGCCGTGTGTCCCTTCTGACCACAGGCGTGCGGAAAGTTGACATGGCCGGCTAGAAATGGGACAATAGAGGGGAGTAGTACCGGTTCGCCCACCCCTGATTGCGCACTAGAAAGCCCGCGCATGCTCCATCGCCGTCTGCTGATTTGCTGTCTCACCTTGCTGCTCGGGGGGCCGCCCCTGCCGATGACTCCGGCCGGCCCCCCCGTCGCGGCGGCCGGAGGGGCGGCGCCCTTTGCGTCGCCGTTGTTTAACCAGGTTTGGACTCGCACCGACGATCCGGTGGCCCGCGGCATCGTGGGGCGCTCGTGGCTCTGGGGGCCGGCGCCGGGCGCAGTGCGCACCGAGCCCTTCCAGGGCGCGCCCGGCGGCAGCCGGGTCGTGCAATATTTCGACAAAGCGCGCATGGAAGTCAACCCGGCCGTCGCCGACCCCCAGAGCCCCTGGGCGGTGACCACGGGCCTGCTCGTGGTCGAGCTGGTGAGTGGCCGGGTGCAGACCGGCCCCGACAGTTGGGAGTCGCGCGCGCCCGCCGAAGTCCCGGTCGCCGGGGATGGCGAGTCCGGGGGCCGCGGCGCCGCGCCCGTCTACCGCTCCTTCCAGGGGGTCGCCTCGCTGCCGGGCGGGCCGGACCGGCGGGTGGCCGCGGCGCCCGGCGCGGCCGTGGTCGCCACGATTGACCGCGCGGGCACCGTCGGCGCGCTGGCCAGCAGCCCGGTGCACTACAGCCGCTATGCGCCCGAGACCGGGCACAACATCCCGGACGTGTTCGACCGCTTCATGCACACCCGCGACCTGGTTGCCGAGAACGGCGCCCTCCACCCGGATCAGCTGTTCGACCCGGTCTACCTGCTGGGCTACCCGATCAGCGAGGCCTATTGGGCGACGGTGCCGGTGGCCGGCCAGCCGCTCCCGGTACTGATCCAGCTGTACCAGCGGCGGGTGCTGACCTACATCCCGAGCTTCAGCCCGGCCTGGCAGGTCCAGATGGGCAACACCGGCCAGCATTACTTCGCCTGGCGCTATGATAGCCCGCCCGTTGCCGCCCCCCCCACCCCGCCCCCGAGCGCCCCCGCGCCCGCCGCCAACCCCCCCGCCCCGCCGCTGACCGACGGCTTTGTGTCGATCGCCGGGGGCCAGTTCGTCTATGGGGGACAGCCGGTGGTCCTCAAAGGCACGAATTACTGGCTGCATAACGACCCGTTCGTCGGGACCTGGACCCATTGGGATGGCCCCGAGGCGTGGCAGGACCTGGCCAAAGCCCATGATCTCGGCGTGAACACCATCCGCATCGGCCTGCCCTACGATAACCAGGCGGCCGCCGCGGTGGTCTGGGGGGAGGGGTGTGACGCGAAGGTGAGCCAGGGGAAAGGATGTGACCATGTCGACGGCTGGATCACGAACCAGATGACCCAGCTGTTACAGGTGGCATCCGGTTACGGCATGAAGGTGATTTTCGCGCTGTTCGACTGGAGCGACAGCTTCCCGGCCCCCGGCAGCCCCGAGTACCAGCGGCAGATGAATTATCTGCAGGGGATCGTGGCGCCGTTTGCCGGCGACGACCGGGTGCTGGCCTGGGATCTGCACAACGAGCCCGACAATTATCCCACCTGGACCGACGCCCACAACCCGGGCCAGGTCGTCGACTGGGCAGGCCATCTGGCGGGCGCCGTGCGCGCGCTGGACCGGCACCATCCGATCACGATCGGTATAGGCACGGCCGCGAATCTCTGGCTGGCCCCGCACGGCCAGCGGCTGATCGACCTGGTCGACTTCGTGAGTTTCCATTGCTATGATGCCGGGGCCCTGCAGGCGCAGATGGCGGCCATTGCCGCGCACACCAGCAAGCCGATCTTGCTGGAAGAGATGGGGTGGCCCACGGGGCCGGCCGCCGAGTCGCAGCCCGGCGCGGAGTATAGCGAGGCGGTCCAGCAGTACCTCTACCAATCGATGCTGGCCACGGCGCGGGCGGGGGGCCTGGCCGGCGTCGTGCAGTGGACGCTCTGGGATTTCCCGCCGGGGATCACCAACGGCTATCACTACGCATCCCACGAAGAGTGGTTCGGCCTGGTGCGGCTCGACGGCTCCTTCAAGCCGGCGGCCGCCGACTTCCGGGACGGCTATCCGGCGCCCTTGCTGCCGAGCCGCACGGTGTCCGACGTGCCGCTGACTCCCGCCCAGCACCATTCGGCGCCCTGATCGGGGTTTAGGGCGCGAGGCGCTCCAGCAGCCAGCCGCCATCCGCGCCGCGCCGGTAGCGGAGCCGATCATGCAGCCGGCTCGGCCGGCCTTGCCAGAATTCGACCAGGTCGGGGACGACGCGGTAGCCGCCCCAGTAGGGCGGGCGGGGGATCGGGCCCCCCGCGTAGCGCGCCGTGACCTCTTGCACCCGCTGCTCCAGCGCGGCCCGGCCGGCGAGGACCTGGCTTTGCGGCGAGGCCCAGGCGCCCAGGCGGCTGCCCTCCGGCCGGCCGGCGAAATAGGCATCCGACTCGGCGGCCGCGACCCGGGTGACCGCGCCCTCGATGCGCACCTGGCGCTCGAGCTCGGCCCAGTAGAGCACCAGGGCGGCCCAGGGGTGCGCCGCCAGCTCGCGCCCTTTCCGGCTCTCGTAGTTGGTGTAGAAGACAAAGCCCCGCGCGTCGAACCCGCGCAGCAACACCATGCGCGCCGCCGGCCGCCCCTCGGCCGTGACGGTAGCCACCGTCATCGCATGGGGCTCGGTCAGCTGGGCGGCCAGCGTCGCGTCCCACCACTGGCCGAACTGCACGATGGGGTCCGGGTCCATGTCGGACTCGTGGATGCCGCGCAAGCCATATTCCTGTCGCAGATCAGGCATGGATGTAGCCCTCTAACCCCCGACGCCGGCTACGCCGGACTGAAAACCTGTTGCCAGAGCAAGTAGAGATTCGCCAGGGCGATCAGCCCGCCCACGCTCCAGCCCACGACTTTCAGCCAGCGCGGGTTGACGAATTCGCCCATCTTGCGCCGATCGCCGGTGAACTGAAGCAGCGGGAACACGGCGAACGAGAGCTGCATGCTGAGCACGACCTGGGACAGGATGAGCAAGTCGTTGACACCGTGTTCACCGGCCAACACGGCGACGATCACGGCCGGCACGATGGCCAGACTCCGGGTAATCAAGCGCTGGATCCAGGGCTTCAACTGCAGATTCAGGAAGCCTTCCATGACGATCTGGCCGGCCAGGGTGCCCGTGAGCGTCGAGTTCTGGCCCGAGGCCAGCAGGGCCACGGCGAACAGCACACTGGCCAGCGAGGTGCCGAGCAGGGGCGTCAGCGTCTGGTAGGCCTCCTCGATACCGGCGACCAGCGCATGGGCGGTGCCGAAGAAGGTCGCCGCGGCCATGATCAAAATGGCGGCGTTGATGAAGAGGGCGATCGTCAGGGCGCCACTCGATTCGAGTGTCGCATGCTGGATCGCCTCGCGCTTGGCCGGCAAACTGGTGCGGTCGTAATTGCGCGTCTGGACCAGCGCTGAGTGTAAGTACAGGTTGTGCGGCATGACCGTGGCGCCGAGGATGCCGATGGCGATATAGAGGGCATGGGGATCGATGAGAACGCGGGGCTGGGGCAGAAATCCCGCGGCGATCCCGGCCAGGCTGGGGTGGACCAGCAGCAGTTCGCCCACGAAGCAGGCGCCGATCGTGGCGATCAGGGTGATGACCAGGGCTTCGATATAGCGGAAGCCGCGATTCTGCAGCAGCAAAATGAGCAGCACGTCGGCGCCGGTAATACAGATGCCGGTCACCAGCGGTAGCCCGAAAAGCAACTTCAGGGCAATCGCCGAACCGATTACTTCGGCCAGGTCGCAGGCAATGATCGCGACTTCGCAGAGCACCCAGAGCGTGCGGGTGACGGCGACGGGGTAGGAATCGCGGCAGGCCTGCGCCAGGTCGCGGCCGGTGGCAATGCCCAGGCGGACCGACAGCGCCTGCAGCAGGATGGCCACTAAATTGGCGATCAGGATCACCGACAGCAAGAGGTAGCCGAACTGGGCGCCGCCGGCCAGGTCGGTGGCCCAGTTGCCGGGGTCCATATAACCCACGGCGACCAGGAAGCCCGGCCCGACAAAGGCCAGAGCGCGGCGCCAGCGGGGCCCACCCATGGGAATCGCAATACTGCCCTGGAAACCAGGGAGACTAGGACCCGCCTCCCCGCGCCAGGGAAGGACCGAGGTCCGGGGCTTAACGGGCATTGTCGCCATCAACACTACTCCTCACCAGGGGTGACTCGGACTCGCGCGGCCGCACTCAGGCTCAAGGTATATTCGTGGCAGGCCTCGGCCGGCCCGACGCGCACATGGAGCGAGCCGCCGAACGGCTCCCGCTCGGTCAACAGCAGCCGGGCGCCGGGGTACATGCCCCGGGCGGCCAGGTAGCGCAAGAGCTCGGGGTCGCCATCGCCCACGCTGAGGATCAGGGCCGGGGCGCCGAGCGGCAGCGTATCCAGCGGCGCCCCGGCCTGGGACGCCACTTCGCCCGCGACCGTCGGGATCGGGTGGCCGTGCGGGTCGACCTGGGGGTTGCCCAGGGCCGCGGCGATGCGGTCTTCGAGCGTCGGGCTGATGTGATGCTCCAGCCGCTCGGCTTCGGCATGGACCTGGTCCCAACTCAGGCCGAGCTTCTCCGCCAGGTACAGCTCCAGCAGGCGGTGGCGGCGGACGACCCGCAGGGCCATCTTCTCGCCCTGCGGGGTCAGCCGCACGCCCTGATACGGGGTATAGGTGACCAGCTCGACATGGGCCAGGCGGCCCATCATGCTGGTCACCGAGGCCGGGGCGAGATCCAGCCGCTCCGCCAAAGCCGAGGTGCTGATCAACGGCTCGTGGCCGGGGAGCCAGGCGCCGCCGGTCTGGGCCTCCTGCTGCAACAGGTAGATGGTTTTCAGGTAATCTTCAACCGTGGCACTGGTCATCCGAAGGCCCTTTCGCTGGATCGTTTAACTTAGAATTTAGAACCGTCTAAATTATAATATAAAGGTAGCGAAATGTCAAGAGGGGGTCTATTGGACGCGGGGCGGTTCCCTGGCTGGGCCCGGTTAGGGGCCGAGGGCGGTGGCGAGCACTTTGGTGAGCTGGCCCCGGGTGTTGTTGGCGCCCCAGCGGAAGTAGAATCCGGGGCAGGGCTCGGGGCCACCACTGCAACTGTAGCCGCTCACCAACCCGTGGTGATAGAGCGTCTCGATGGGGGCGTAGAACGGGTTGGCGGCGTCCACATCGCGGAAGTGCGGGCCGCCGCTGGTGTCCGGGGCCCAACCCCAGCCGAGGGCGATCATTTTGCTCATCTGGCCGCGGGTGAGCGGGTTGGCCGGCCTAAACGTGCCGTCGGCGTAGCCCGAGATCATACCGTGGTGATAGGCGGTCTCGATGGCGGAGTAGAGCGGGTCGCTGGTGGGCACGTCGGAAAAGTGGGGGCCGCCGCTGGTGTCGATCGGCCAGGCGCGGGCGGTGACTACCCAGTGGGCGAGGGTGCCACGGGTGGCGTCGGCGTAGGGGCGGAAGGTGTTGTCCGGGTAGCCGTCCACCACGTTGCGGCAGTAGAGACTGGTGATGTAATCATAAAAGGGATTGCCGGCGATGTCGGTATACGGCACGGTGCCGGGGGCCCAATGGGCGACCAGTGTGCGCCGCAAGGATGGATTCGTGGTGTTGGCGCCGGCCGCCCAGGCGGAGTCGGCGGCCAGGGCCACGACCCCGTACAGGGCGGCGACGCCCAGGCGCCCGGTAGAGACCACGTTCCAGACCCGGCCGTCCCAGTGGAGCGCCAGGCCGCTCCGGCCATCTACATCGCCCACGGCCCAGACGTCGTCTGCCGCCCGCGCACTCACCGCGCGGAGGCTGTTGGCACCGCTGCCGCTGTTGGGGCTGGGGCTGACAGCCCAGGCGGTGCCGTCCCAGTGCAGGACGAGGGTTTGTGGCACCCCGCCGACGGTGGTTGAGCCGACGGCCCAGATGTCGTTCGCGGCGCGGGCGCTGACGGCGGTCAGGCTGCTGGCGACGCCCACCGCGGGGGCGGCAACCGGCGTCCAGGTGGTGCCGTTCCAGTGGGCGATCAGACTCTGCGTGCTGCCGCCGCTAGTGCCGGTGGCACCGACCGCCCAGGCGTCGTTGGCCGCCACGGCCGCCACCCCGGCGAGCCAATTGGCGTCCCCGGTCCCATTCGGACTGGCCACCAGGCGCCAGGCGGTGCCGTCCCAGTGCAGGACCAGCGTGCGCGTCGCCTGGCCATTAGGGTCATAATAGGACCCGACCGCCCAGACGTCGCCGGCCGCCCAGGCGGCAACGGCCGCCAGACTATTGGTGTCGGGATTGACGTTGGGGCTGGGCACCAGGGTCCAGACCTGCCCATTCCAGTGCTCGGCGAGCGTCTGGGGGCCGGGGACGTTGGGGATGATTACCGACCCGACGGCCCAGACATCATCCGTGGCGACCACGGCCACGCCGGCCGGCCGCCCATAGCCCTGGCCCAGGTCCGCCCCGGGCACGCTGCTGAAGCTCGTGCCGTCCCCATGCACAAACAGGGCGCTATGGAGGCTCGACCCAACACTCCAGATATCCTGCGCGGTCAGCGCGGC
This sequence comes from Chloroflexia bacterium, assembly GCA_035310405.1. Classification (GTDB taxonomy): domain Bacteria; phylum Chloroflexota; class Chloroflexia; order QHBQ01; family JAICKM01; genus JAICKM01. The sequence goes on from DATGEF010000721.1 coordinate 11,657, forward strand.
CAGGCCCAGCAACAGGTTGTCGGTCGGGCCGGCGGGATTCGGGGCCAGCTGCCAGCTGGTGCCGTCCCATAGCTGGACGCGCGGCAGCCCGGCTGCCCAGACCTCGGCGGCGCTCACGGCGGCGACCGCATAGAGCTCGTTGTTGTTGGCGCCCTGGTTGGGCGTGGCCACGACCGTCCAGGCCGTGCCGTCCCAGTGGAGGGCCAGGGTGCGCAGGTTGGGCGTATCCCCCGAGCTGCCCACGGCCCACACGTCGTTGGCCGCCACCGCCGTCACCCCGCGCAGCCGGCTATAGCTGCCGATGCTCGGGCTGGGAACGACCGTCCAGGCGGTGCCGTCCCAGTGCTCGACCAGGGTTTGCAGCATCCCGCCGCCGCTGGATGTGGCGGTGCCCACCGCCCAGGCGTCGTTCGCCGCCAGGGTGGTCACAGCGGTCACGCCACTGGTAGGGCTGAAGACCTGGCTCCAGGCGCTGCCGTTCCAGTGCAAGATCGAGTCGCCGCTCACCGCCCAGACATCGTCCGCCGCGTGGGCGGCGACCCCATACAGCCGGGCGCCGCCGGAGAGACCGGGTGCGGCCATCGCCGTCCAGGTGGTGCCGTTCCAGTGGAGCAGGAGCGGCATGCCGCCGCCGCCGACAGCCCAGACGTCGTTCGCGGCGACGATGGCCACCCCGTAGAGCATATTGTCGACCGGCCCGCTGGGGCTGGGCACCACGCTCCAGGCGCTGCCGTTCCAGTGCTCGGTGAGCGTAAAGCCCATCTGGCCGCCGTTGTAATAGGCACCGACCAGCCAGGCATCCGTCGCACCCCGCGTAGCCACCGCCTGCACGGTGATCCCCGTGCCGGAGATCGGCAGCGTAGTGGTAATCCAGGTGCTGCCATCCCAGTGCTCGGCCAGGGCGGTGGCGAGCCCATCACCCACCGTCCAGACGTCGGTGGAGGCCGAAGCGGCGATACCCATGAGAAAGTCGTCCTGGGAAGGCAGATTGGGGCTGGGCTGGCTGACCCAGCCAGGCAAACACTGTGCGGTTTGCGCCGCGCGGGCCACGGCGGAGAGCGAGGGGGCGGCCGCCTGGGTGCCGGGCTGGTCAGCCAGCCCGACCAGCAGCCACAACCCGGCGGTCACGGCGAGGAGCTTGCGGGGATAGCGCATGGGAAGTGCCTCCTCTAATTTCTGGGAAGTATACACCACCCCAACCCCAGGCACAAGGACTCTTTTGGCGTGGTATAATAGCGCCACGAGCCATCCTCGACCCGATCGAGCGCGATTCCGAGCGCGCCGCACCGCAGACAGACAACGGCCGCCAGCTCAAGCGCTACCGGGCCGCCCTGCCCAATCTGTTGCTCACCGACTACCTGGAGTTCCGGCGCTACCGCGACGGCGCGCGGCACCTTGGATTGGTTGACGGGCGACCGGCTTTTAGCCAACATGGCCGATACGCCCCAGCTACGGTATAATAGGCGCATGCGTCGAGGTGCGATCGTGCGGGCCGGGGTAGCCTTCGCCGTTCTGCTGCTGCCGTTGGTCTGCTTATGCGAGTTCATTCCGGGGCAGGCGGCCAACGGGCCCTATCTGCTGCTCTTCCCGCGGCCGCATCACCTCGTCGCGCCGCCGCTCACCGACGATCAGCTCGTGGATCTGGCGCTGACCACCGGCCAGGCGGTCAGTGTCGCGGACGACGGCGCGGTGACCATCGGCTATGGCGACGCCGGCCTCCCACCGGCCGCCGCCGGCACCCTGGACTTGACACGCGGGGGCCTCCCCGTAGAACAAAGCCCGGCCCTGGACGCGCTACTCCCGGCCGGGCTGCCGCGGTGGGCGCCGCCGGCGCGCCCGGAGTCCCCGTCCCCGGCCGGCGGCGCGCCGCAGGACGCCCCCGCCCCACCCGAACGCCCGCCCCGCACTGCCTAGCGGCTTTCCCCACCAATCCAGCGATGGCGGCCCCTGGGCCGTTAACCAACTAGCCTAAATAGAGGGAGATCTAGCTATGCAGCGATTTCTTGGTTTCCTGATGCGTGTGATGATGGCCGGCAGCGCGGTGCTGCTCCTGAGTGCCTTGTTCGTGGGCTCGGCCAGCGCGCATGCCCATCTCGTCAGCTCAACTCCCAGCGATGGGCAAGTGCTCACCGCGGAGCCCGCGACCGTCAGCGCCGTCTATGAGGAGGAGACGTCGCTGACGAAAACCAAGTTCGACGTCTATTATGCCAAAGACAGCACCGCGCCGCCCCAACTCATCGCCCAGGGCACGGTCGACGTCAACGTGCGCACGCACGTGAGTGCCGCGCTCCCGGCCAACCTGGGCGACGGCGTCTATACCGTCAAGTGGCACACTCTGACCGAGGATGACAACGGGATGGTCGACGGCACTTTCTCCTTCACGGTCGCCAGCGGCCAGCCGCCCTCCGGTCCCACCGGGAAGACCGGCAATCAACAGGAGGTGGCGACAGCCACCGCGACCCCGGGGGCCCCGAGTGGCGGCGGCACGTTACCCACCACCGGCCAGCCCAGCCCGTTGCTGCCGGCCGGCCTGGTCGCCGCCCTGGCGCTGCTCGGCGTAGGCTTGCGCTTGCGCCGCCGGGCGCTGCGCTAACCGCCACGCCGCGGCCCGCGGGCGCACTCCCCTTCAGCGCCGAGGGGGAGCGCGCCCGCCGGGCTCCCGGGCCGCCGCCTGGGCGGGAGCCCGGCCTCCTCCGCGGCGCGCCGCGCCTGTTTAGTAAGGACAAGAGCATCCATGCGTTACCGCACTATCCTGGCCGCGGGCCTGTTGGCCGCGAGCCTCATGGTCTGGCTGGCCGGGCCCGCCCTGGCCCATTCGGTCCTGGTCCGCTCCAACCCGACGTCAGGCGCCCAGTTAGCCGTGGCGCCCGCCGCCGTGCAGATGACCTTCAGCGAGGGCGTCGAGCCGAGCTTCAGCAGCTTCGCCGTCATCGACCGGGCGCGCCGCCACTACGAAGCCGCCACGCCGCCGACCATCGACCGCGTGAAAGGCCTGGTCAGCGTGCCCCTGCTGCCCAACCTGGCGCCCGGGGCCTATATCGTGCAATGGAAGGTGGTCTCGGTGGTCGACGGCCACCTCACGCGGGGCAGCTTTGCCTTCAGCGTGCGCGGGGCGGCTGGCGGGCCCGGGGCGGTGCTGACCCCCGGCGCGGCGACCCCGGCGGCGGGGGCGCCCGCGGCCGGCCCGCCCCCGACGGCTGAGGCCGGGGCGGCCGCCGACGTGTTTCCGGCCCCCACCGACGCGAACGCCGCGGGCCAGGCGACCAACCCCGGGGTGCTCGACGTGGGGGTGCGCTGGCTCGCTATCCTGCTGGCGGCCTGCCTGGTCGGCGGCACGGTCTTCAACCTGCTGGTCGTGCCGAGCGCCGTCGCCGGGCTGCCGGCCGGGCGGGCGGAGATGCAGGCACGCCTGGAGGCGCGTTTCATCTACGGCGCCCTGGCCGCCACCGGGCTGCTGGTCGTCACTCTCGGCGCCGAGCTGGTCTTGCAGGCGATACGGGTAACCGAAACCGATCTGGCCGCCGTCTTCGCCCAGCCGGGCGTGTTCAGCGCCGTGCTGGCGTCCAGCGTCGGCGTCTCGCTCGAGCTGCGCGCCCTGGCCGCCCTGGCCGTCGGCGTCGGCCTGGTGGGCGCCCGGGTAACCGGCCGGGGGGGGCGCTGGCTTTGGGCGCTGCTGCTGCTGGTGGGCGCCGCCTACTTTTGGGCGGTCACCAGCAGTACGCACGCCACCGCGCTCAGCCTGGAACCCGGGGCGGGCGTCCTCCAGGCCCTGGCGCCGGTCGCCAACTTCGTCCATCTGCTGGCCACCGCCGTCTGGATCGGCGGTATCTTCTACTTCGTCGCCGTCCTCTTGCCGCTGTTGCGCGGCCTGGCGCCGAAAAGCCGGGCGGCCCTGTTGCGCGCCGCCATCGCGCGCTTCAGCCAGATCGCCCTGATCGCCGTGCCGGTCCTCGCCCTCAGCGGCACGATCCTCTATCTGGCCGAGCAGCCGAGTGTCGCCAGCACGCTGGGCACCGACTACGGGCGCGACGTGCTGGCCAAGGTCGCCCTGCTGGCCGTGCTGATGATCCCCGCGGCCTATAATCTGCGCCGCGTGGGGCCGGGGCTGGCCCGCCTGCGCGACAAGCTGGAGCCGGCGTTCCAGCGGCTGGCCGGCGGCTTCCGCCGCGCGATCCGCGCCGAGGCCGTGCTCGTCAGCCTCGTGCTCGTCTTCTCGGCCCTGCTCACCCTCTTAGCCCCGGCGACCGATCGCTCGGCCTATGCCGGGGCGCCGAGCACGCCGGCGCCGGCGGCGCCGGCCCTGGTGGCCGCGGCCACGGTCACCGCGCCTGTCCCCACGGCCCAACCCGCGGCCACGGCGACCACCGCGCCGCCGGCCACCCTCGCGCTCACGCAGACGGTGCGCGGCGTCGTCATGGCCCTGGTTATCGTGCATGGTCCCGTCGACGACCTGAACGTCACGCTGCACGGCCCGCGCGGCCCCATCACGGCCTGCGCCGCCACGCCCGCGGCCGGCGCGGACTGCGCCCTCAGCGTCAAGCTGACGCTCACCCAGCTGGAGGACAACACGAGCGACACCGTGGCCGCCCCCGACGCCGGCGGGGGCCGCTTTGGCGTGCCCGAAGGTCCCTACCTGGCGCTCGACGGCACTTGGCAGGTCGTCGTGGCCGTGCGCCGCTACAATCAACCCGACGACGTCAAGGCCGCGTTCCGCTACGCGATCGCGGGCAACAGCCTGACGGGCAAGATCAGTGATTACGTGAACGTGGCGGTGACGACCAACCCCGACCCCCCGCGCTCCGGGCCGGTCGACCTGACCTTCCATCTGAGCGACAACAACGGCCGGCCGGTCACCGATGCCACGGTGCAGGTGCAGGGCATCATGCCCACGCACGGGCATGTGACGGAGCTGAAGCCGATGCAGAACAACGCCGGGGCGTACACCGCGACCCTGCTCATGCCCATGAGTGGCGGCTGGTCGGTCGAGCTGATCATCGTCCGGCCGGGCAGTGCGCCGCTGGCGGCTGAGGTCGCGCTCGACCTCGATAAGTCGACCTACGACCTGACGCCCTATCCCAGCCCCAACGCCACCCCGATCGCGCCGTAATCGGGCATCCATTCGCGCTGGGGGCTGGATTTCGGCTTTCTTCGTGTCCTTCGTGTGCTTCGTGGATGACTTCGTGGATGATTTAGGGCGCCCCACCGCAGGCCGGGGCGCCGGTGACCGACAAATAGACGATCTTGGCGATCTGGCCGCGGGTGGCGGGATTGTACTGGCGCGCGTAGGGCCGGTTGGTGTTATCGCACGGCTCCCCCGGCCCGCCGCACGCGTAGCCCGAGATGATCCCGTGGCAATACGCCGTCTCCACAAAGGTATAGAAGGCCGTCTGCGGCAGGACATCCGCGAAGCTGCCGGCCGGCGGGTTGAGTAGCGGCCAGCCGGCGGCCACCACGTCGATCTTGGCGAGCTGCCCCCGCGTCACGTTGGCGTAGGGGCGGAAGTAGGGCCGGTTGAGGGTATCGCACGGCTCGCCCGGCCCGCCGCAATTGTAACCCGAGACGATCTGATCGGCGGCCGCCGTTTCGATCACGGCGAAGAAGGGGAAGGTCGGCGGCACGTCGGCGAAGGTGTACCCGCCGCCGGCCGGCGTGCTGATCGGCTTGGCGAAGCCGAGCACGACAATTTTGACCATCTGCGCCCGCGTCGTCTGGTTGTAGGGCCGGAAAGTGCCGTCCGCGTAGCCACTGATCACGCCCCGCGCCGCCAGGTATTCGACCGCCGGGTAGAAATAGTCGCTCGGGTGGACGTCGCTAAAGGCGATCGCGGTGGGCGTGGCGGTTGCCGTCCGGGATGGGAGCGCGGTCTGGGTCGGCGGGGCTGTGGGGGTCGGGCTACACATTTGCCCATTGAGGCCGCAGACATTGCCATGCACATCATTGCCCGTGCTGGGATCGGTCTCTTGCCAGACCACGCGCGGGCCGGAAATGGCCGGGTGGGGCACGGCGGTCAGGCCGGCGACGACGGCGAACGGCGTGCCGGTCACGATATCCGTCTGCTTGATCGCCCACGCTCCCTGGAGCGGATCATAGTCCTGCCAGACGACATTGTTGTCGCTCAGGCGCGGGTCGGGCTCCGCCGCCAATCCCGTTGTGATCGTAAACACGGTGATACCGAAGGCGGGCGGGTGGGGACCGCCCGGGCCGGGCGCGCCGTTGCCCGTCCGGGGGAGTACGCCCGGGGCCAGGCCCGTTGACCCGTGCCCGCCGCCCACATCCCAACCGGACCCCGAGATGGGCCCAGCCCCGGGCGTGGGGGGCGACACTTGCCAGATGATATCCAGCCCATTGACGACCGGATTGATCCGGGATCGCCCCCCGTCCGGCACGGCGAAGGGGATCGGCGTGGACTCGACCGCCACGGCCCCATTGATCTGCCAGTTGCTGTTGGGCGGGGGCGGATAGGGCCGGCTCTGCCAGGCGCCGAGAGAGAGGACGGGTTGCCCGCTGCGCCCCCCGCCCGGGATCGCTACCCCGATGGCCGGGTTGGTGTTGGTCGTGCCGGCGGTCGTGAGGGTAAAGGGTTGCGAGACGGTCTGGCTCATGACGCGGCCCACGACGTCCCAGCGGACCGCATCTTCGGGCGTCGTGGTCGCCAGGACCGCCGCGCTGCTTTGCCAGAGCACCAGGTCGTGGTCGACGGCCGGCTTGATCTGGTCCCCGGGCCCCAGGGCCACCGGCGTGGGCCCGCTGAAGGCGCCCTGCTGGAAGCGCGCCGCATAGATCGCCCAGTTGCCGTTGCGGTTGTCCTGCCAGACGACGAGATCGCCGCTGGCGGCCGGCCGCCGCTGGTCGCCGGGGCCTTGATAGACCCAGTATAGTTGCCCCGTATCGAGATTCTTGGCCCGGATATCCCAGGTGCCGCCGCTGTTGTCCTCCCACACGGCAAACGCGCCATCGGCGGCCGGCGCCTGCTGATCGCCCGCCCCCGTGTCCACCCCGCCGGGCCCGGGACTCGGCGGCACGGGGGCCGCCAGGTCGATACGGGCCACGAAAGCATTGCTTTCCCCGCGGTTCAGGTCTTGCAGCGGGGCGGGGCCGGCGATCGGGAAGGCGGTGGAATAGGTGAAGCCGGCGAGATCGAGATGTTGGCTGTTATCCACGACGATCGCCGTGCCGACTTCATAATCCTCGCCGCCCAGGTACGTCGCGTAGGTGAGTGCGTCCCCCGCCGGGCTGACGGCGGCGATAAAAGCGTCCCCTTCGCTGCCCGCGTTGGCCTGGGTCGCGTTCTGCAGCGGGAAGTTGTCGGAATCCGTGGTCCCGGTCACATAGGCCGCCCCGCTGGAGTCGACGGCGACGGCCCAGCCGGCGTCGGTCAGATCGCCGCCCAGGTACGTCGAGTAGACAGGCTGGCTCCCGTCCGGACGAAAGCGGGTCACGAAGGCATCCGTGGGGCCGCGCAAGGCCGCTTGGATGGGGGCGGGGGGCGCGGTGGGGAAGTTGGGCGAACTCGTCACGCCGGTAAGCACGGCGCCGCCGGCCGGATCCAGGGCCAGCCCGTAGCCTTCGTCGTCGCCCACCCCGCCCAGGTAGGTCGAATAGAGCAGGGCCGTGCCGTCCGGCCGGATGCTGGTCAGAAAGGCGTCGGCCGGCCCGCCGCCATAGGCCGGCTGGTAGGCGTTTAGCCGCGGGAAGTCGGGGGAGGCTGTCAGGCCCGTCAGCACGGCGTCACCCAGGCTATCGACTTTGATGGCCCAGCCCTCGTCGTCGCCCGCGCCGCCCAGGTAGGTCGAATAGGCGTAAGTATACACGCCGGTGGTGCTGATGATCTTGGTAACGAAGCCATCGAACGTGCCGCCGCCATACGCCGCCTGGTACGGGTTGTGGAGCGGGAAATTCGTCGCGGTGGTCACCCCGGTGACATAGGCACTGCCTGCGGTATCGATCGCCAGGGCCCAGCCCTCATTGATCCCATCGCCGCC